>PAFA01000094.1 GCA_002700845.1 Phycisphaerae bacterium
GACGAATTTGTGGACTTTGGGTTCCGAAAGCGTCCCGGTGAAGTTGCCATCTTTGATATCGATGACGACGGTGAAGATGCAAACTCTGATGACAATCTTGCCTCCCTCAGTTTGCGTCCCGATCCGGGCTCATTGGCGGACCGATCCAACTTTGGCCAAACCATTGACCTCGGCGGGGACATCTTGGTCGTCTCATCGCCTTATGCCACCCTGCCTCTCTCTGGCGAAGCCTTTGATCTCTACCAGGACATGAATACCTTCCCCCCTGAGTCCGCGGCCCCAAGCTTCTCTGGTATTTACGGTCTCTTTGGCGCGGCTGACCGCATGGGCGAAGTTCGGGTTTACAGTCGACTCAGTGTCTGCAACGAGATTGGCGAAACCCCAGATGAAGGGTGGACGCTGGTCAGTGTTATCCGCCCCCCTGAACTCAATGCACTCGAGGCTGATCCGTCCCTGCGGCGTCTGGCGCCATTCGTCACCCCAAACATGGGCTTCGGTTCTGCAATTGACCTCAGCAACAACGGCCGATTTCTCATCGTCGGCGCTGAACAAGGCGGCTGGCGACGACCCGAGGATGCCATTTCTGGTGCCAATGCCACGGGGGGTGCGTATCTGTACGACCTCCGGGATCCCTGCTCGCCATTGTTCCTTGGCATGCCGGGCCGATACTTGAATGAGTTCGGGCAGCCACAGCAAGGCGCCTTGGGCTCCCGACAAGGCAAAGCCGTCGCGGTGGAAAATCGTGGATCCACAGGATTTGCCCTCGTTGGCGCTCCCAGCAGTTCACTCGGTGGAACGCTTGCGGGCTACGCCACTCTTGCCGACATCAGATCCCTTGAACTGTCCTACCAGGATCCCATTCGTCTCCCCCCGAACGACCTTGGTATTCCAGGCGTGGGTGTACCAGTTGAGCAAGGAAGAAAAGCGTTTGACTTTACGGGTGACGCGGTTGCGCTCCAGCCGGGGCAGCCCAGATTCGGCATCGTGTCCAGCCCCAACCGCAGATATTTCAGCAATGCAGTTGGCGGCCCCACCTATCTTGACGTTCGTGGCCGGGTGTCTGGCTTTGCCAACACCTCATCGGCATCAAGTTCCACCTTGCTCCCACTGCTTGGCATGGAGAACTTTGGTGGATCATTGTCCATGAGTCGCGTGCGTTCTCTCGTCGCGATTGGACTTGATACCGATCGACTGGCCATGAATGGCTTCCGAGAACCAGCATGTTCTGATTTCGGCGGGGCGGTTCAGGTTCGGTCCTTCAACACTGGATCTTGGTCCAATGATTTTGCCTCGCTTCCATTCCTGATCCAGGACGATCCGTCGTGGTGCCCTCCTCAGGGCGGACTTGGCAATGGGAGCATGGGATGCGTCGTTGATGGATCGCTTCCCTTGGCATGCGATGAACCTATCGGAGATTGGTCGAACCGCTTCAGCACCGACTATGGGGCTGTCCTGGATTTCTCCCCCGATGGAGAAACGCTCATGGTTGGAGACATGCGACGCCGCACTGCTGGCGATTGCCTTCAGAATCCAGACACCAGCCGGTCGGGCGGGATCTATGACATCTGGGGCCGCACTGGAACCTCTGGAACCGATCTTTGTGATTGGACCCGAGCTGGCATTGGCTTCATCAACGATGGTCGATTGGGGCGAAGGCTTGGCTGGGATGTGGCCTTCGACTTTGACCTTGGTGAATTTTACACGTCGAGTTTCGCAACAACATCCGCAGCGGTCGGTCTCGAGCCAGACGTGTGCAGCCCACTGGATTGGCAGAGCCGTTCAGCGGTATGGGCTTTTTCCCCAAACGCTAAGGACTGCAATGAAAATGGCGTTGCTGATGAATTTGACTTTGATCTTGATGGTTCCGACTGCGACAACAATGGCGAACTTGACGCCTGCCAGCTTGCTGCTGACCCAGAGCTGGACGCCAACCTCGACGGGGTTCTTGACGTCTGCCAGTGCCTTTCCGATGTGAACGGCGATGGCACCGTTGATCAGACTGATGTTGCCGCCATCCTTGAATGGATACAGGACAACCCCGATGATCCTGGTTGCTTTGGCTGCCCAGAAGATGTCAACGGCGACGGTCTGGTTGATATTTCAGACATCGTTGCAATTAACCTCAATCTTGGAGAGTGTCCATGATCTCTGTCGTTACCGCAGTTCTTGCTCAGGTCATGACCCCGGTTGCTGGCGTGGAAGCGACCAGTCGTCCGGAGATCGGTCGAGGGTTCTCAATTGAACTTGATCAGACCCGCATCAAAGGGGTGGCCCACCGAGTCGAGATAGTCGACTTTGGTCTCGAAGTCTCTGGCCTCACCAAGTCTGGTTGGTTTGCCTACCGACACGATCGGTTTGGCAAGATTGCAGTAGCGCACAGTGGAAGCACGGTGACGAGATTTTTACAGACTGAAGATGGCCCCCAGGTCTTTGTCGACGACATCTCAGAACATGCCGGTTGCGGCGGTGCGATTTCCAATGGACCCGACATCTCAACTGTCGGTGGGATCTGCGACTCAGTGAACGCCATCGACGTGCTTATTTCGATAACGCCTGAAGCCCTTGCCCTCGCGGGGGGGGATGAGACGCTCATGACCTCGACGGTCCAAGCGGCAATCCTGACCAGCAACGAGGTGTATTTCAATTCCGAACTGTCGCTTCGGGTGCGGGCCGCTGATTTCCTTTTCTTGAAAGACTCTGAGCCTGCAAACGCCGGCAATCTGCTTGATGCCATGGTTAATCCAACGGATGGTGTCTTTGACGAGATCCATCCGGTCCGTGATGAATCACGGGCAGACCTGGTCTCCATTATTTCCAGCAATGCCTTTGGATTCTGCGGGGTGGCCTTTCTTGGCCCTGGGCCTGGATCTGTCTGGTCACAGACGCTCTTTGGCTGCCTCTCCGGCTACACCTTCGTTCACGAACTCGGACACAACATGGGCTGCTGCCACGCTCCTGGAGACGGCGGAGGGTGTGATGGCTTCAGCGGCACCGCGCAAGGCCACCGCTGGGACGGTGACTCTGGAAACACCTGGAGAACTGTAATGGCGTACAGCCCAGGCTCTCAGGTGCCGCATCTTTCAAACCCATTGATCCTGTACGACGGGGTGGAAACCGGAATCGAAAACGAGCGTGACTCGGTTGCTCAGATTTTTCAATCCCGAGTCGAGATCAGTGGTTACCGCTGCCGTGAAGACGGGCTTGGTGATGGCTTCCTTCAATTTGATGCTCCAGTGACGGACCCTTGTGACGGAGAGAACAACGCCACGCTTCCCATTCGGTGGACGTGTGAAGTCACGCAAGCCGCCGGCTTTCAATTCACGATTCCCGGAAGCAACCTGACTGAGCTGAACATCAGCCGCGACCTATCGGCCGACTTTGTGTCGTACGCCATCGGCGATACTGCCCTTTTGTTCGCCGAGGGTCAGCTGGGACAGAAGCTTCCTGGAACCCCGCTTACCGGGCCGGAAGGCATTCCCCTTGTCGAGGCAACCACCACTCAGACCGGTATTCAAGCGGTGTTCACCAATTCACGGGTCATCTCCGTTGGCGGTCGCGATATCCCAACGGAATCATCGGACAGTGTTCTCATACCCGCAGAATGCACTGGCGACTTAAATGGTGACGGTGAAATTGCCTTTGATGACGGCGTGGCGGTCCTCGGTCAGCTTGGCAGCAGCTGTGATGGTTGTTCTGCTGACCTTGATTGCGACGGTGAAGTCACGTTCCAGGACTTCCTTTTGGTTCTTCAGGCGACTGGTCCTTGCCCCTGAGAAGCCAGAGTCCAATCCATGCTGCGACGGCCGGATGACCGCCGATGACAAAGAGAATCGTCCANGCGGCCTTGATCCAGTGATTGCCAGGCCTTGTCCACAAAAACCCCAAGGCCACGGCAATCCCCAGATACAGGTCCGCGAGCGTGATTANAAACCACGGCTCNTTCCAGAGACCGCCAATGCCCACGGGNCCGGGCGCACCGTAAAAGCCATAGCCAACCCCCGCAAAGACCANNGCGGTTCCAGAAAGGCATGCTGCGGCAAGTATGCGGTCTNTTCGGTTCGTTGAATTCATAGNTGCATCCTTCAATTCAGTTTGTTCAACAGACATGTGCTGGAGCNNCAGCCATCGTGCCTTCAGAAGAGGCCCACAAGCCCATGCCATTTGCCCAGCAAAGTCCAATGGTTTGGAGTGAGCCCATTCATACGCACCCATGAGAATGGGTCCGCCACAGTCACGAATGAAGAACTCGGCGTGACAAAAAGACAAGGAACGGAAGCATGGTGGCCCAAACCAAACCGACCATCCCGGACATCATGACTTGGCCGGCGTCACCAACCTGAACGGCACCAAACGACCTCGCACTCGTGTACGCCCCACCCCCGCCAATCACGCCCAGCAAGGGGATCAGCCAGAGCCTTTTCAACAGAATTGGTGCGTAGGCAGGAAGTGTGGTTCCGAAGGCAAGCCAAAGGCCTGTCATCCAAAGGGGGAGAGGAAGACCGATCGCGTCGGGCACGAACTCAAGACCATCCAACGCGACAATCAGCACATCACACGCGGTGCCGAGAACCGCGGCAATCGCGCCGATCCTGATTGAGCAACTGCGGTGCATCCTCAAGGCAAGAAAGGCAGTCGCGGCGGAAAATAGTGTGGCCAAGGCAAACATCCCTTGACCCGCAGCAAAGACCACCGCAAGCCAATTGACATGGAGAAGGATCCCAAGTCTCAGCATGACCGATTTCCTGACGCAGCAAATGCGAGCTGCGAGAGACCGATGGATCTCTCTCTGAAGCCGGCTTCGCAGTAGGAAAGGTAGTACTCCCAAAAGCGAATAAACCTCTCGTCGAAGCCAAGGTTCATCACATCCTGGGCACGGGCCCGGAAGTTCTGCTGCCATAACCAGAGGGTTTTGGCGTAGTCCTCGGAAAAGTCATCTTGCTGGATGAGTCTCAGGCGACTGCTGTTTGATGCCGCATCCAAGATGGCGGCGAGTGATGGACAACAGGATCCGGGAAACACATATCTACGAATAAAATCGGTGTCTCCCAAGTACTCCTTGTAACGATGAAGCGGAATGGTGATGGCCTGGATGGCCACCAGGCCATCGGGGGCAAGCAACCTTTCGATCGACCCGAAGTAGGAGTCGAGGTGTTTGTGGCCCACCGCTTCAATCATTTCTACTGAAACCACGCGGTCATAGGTCCCTTGAACCTTGCGGTAATCCTGCTGCAACAGGGTGATCTTGTCACTGAGGCCAAGCTTTTGGACCAAAGCATCCGCATGTTGATACTGGGCGTCACTGATGGTGGTGGTGGTCACCGAGACGTCACAGTGCTGGGCAAGATGGACGGCAAACCCACCCCAGCCTGTTCCGATTTCCATTACGTGTTGGCCAGGCTGAATATCAGCGATCTCGGCCATCCTTGCGTACTTCGCATGCTGGGCCTCGGCGAGAGATGTTTCTTCCTCGGCAAAGAGTCCGGATGAGTAGGTCATCGATGGATCAAGCCAAAGCTTGTAAAAATCATTGGACAGGTCGTAATGATCAATGATGTTCTGTTTGGCTCGGCCGACTGAGCCAGAACGCGCTGCCTGCCAAAGTCGACTCTTTATGGTGCTGAGCCACGCCCGATCAGATAAGGAATACTGGACCTCAGCTTCGCGGGCAAAAATTCGGAGGACATCGGTGAGGCTGTCCGATGTCCACCAGCCTTCAATCCATGATTCCGCAGCGCCATTGGCACCATTTTTGAAAATTGAAGACCAAAACCGATCGTCATGAATGGTGATTCGAGCAGAGGCTGAACCTGCGCCGCAGCGCACTGATTTTCCTTCGTCCGTAATTTCAAGGACACCTGAGGCCAAGCGGTCCAGTCGATTCATGACCATTCGCTTCGCGAGCGAAGAACGACGGACCTGAAGGCGGCTTGGAACAATGGCGGGGGACTGAGTCATGCGGCGGACTCCTGCAACTTATGAGGGCCTGGATGTCGAACGTAGGCATTTCCTTTTCGCCACACCTGCATGGCATGCCAATAGATCCCAGCCACGACGCGTACCGTTGACAGGGGGGTTCCCCAAAGGCAACGGCGTAACCCGGCTGCATTGAGCGCTGTCTTTTTGGTTGCAAATGTCGCGTCAAATTTCAGTTCGTCCTGAAAGTGGTTTTCCATGTGGACCGCAAAATTCTTGTCGGTCCAGTGAAAGCGCCAATGGTGCTGGTGATCCATTTCAAGGAAGGGGGAAACATGAAATTGTTTGGCAAACTCAAAGGTTCTCTTGCCATCAGCGCAGGGGTGAACATAAGCGTGACGCTCACCCCAAGGAATATTCGTGATCTCGCTGATGATGGCCAAAAGACGATCCTGGAGATCGTGTACGAAGTAGAAGGAGACAGGGTTAAATTGATGGCCAAAGTACCGGGGGTGGGCAAGCAAATACACATCGCCAATGTCACAGGGCCCGAGGACGCGTCTTACCCTTTCGCGGGCTTCATCGCCGATGGCTTTTCCATCCTCGAACCCAAAATCACGTTGGTTCCATGAGGCCAGATTGTCTTGATTTTGTGACCAAAAGGGAGACAAGGCGCAAATCTCATCCAACCGGTCAACATTCACGCAGGGCATGCGCAAAGACATGCGGAAGCTGTGCGGTTTGCTTCCGTATCTGCGGTGGCGAACGGTGCCTTCATGAATCCAACCCAACATGAGCGAACTTTAGACGAGAGGGAACTCTTGGGCCGTCAAAAACGGTCAATCTGTCTGATTTGAATCCGTCTGTCCACGCAGGCTTGGGGCTTCACAGACCCCAAAGGAAGCGGCAACGGCCTGACCACTGGCGCAACCGTCCTCATGGAATCCCCAGCCCCACCATGCACCACAAAATGACGTCCGCCTTCGGCGACAAAATTCCATCTGGCGACGCCGTGAGCCCATTGAACCGGGAAGGAATTCTGGATGCTCGTATTCAACCGTTCGGGCCACCTTCTCCGGGGCGATGTCACGCTCGTCGTTGAGAGTGACCGACCAATCATGTGCCGCGGGAAGACGCTGAAGAATATTCATGCCGTAGGTGATCGAGGGGGGCATCTCAGGCCCATCACCAGAACGGAAATTCCAGCTGGCATGGCATCTTTTGTTGGTCGGCAATGCGCGGGAATCGTGGTGCAGACGGGCAATATTTTTTCGGAACGGTATCGAAGAGAGCACCGTTTTCTCATCAGGGTCAGCGTCCTTCAGCATGTCGAGACTCTGATCCGCGTGGCATGCCAATATGACTTCATCAAAATGACAATCATCGCCACAGACCGACAGCGTGACGCCATCGTCGTTTCGCACCACGGCATCGACGGGGGAGTCGTACCGAATTGGGGGCAACTGAGAGACCAACGCATTGACATACGTGCGAGATCCGCCCGCAACGGTTCGCCACTTCGGACGACCTCTTATCGCAAGCATTCGGTGGTGGGACATAAAGTCCAGCACGAATCTCATTGGGAATTCAAGAAATGATTGGCCCGAGCAGCTCCAGACAGCAGCCCCAAATGGCACCAAATAGTCGTCTCGAAAAGCGCTCCCCAACCGGTGCCGACGCAAATAGTCTCCTACTGAACACTTGTCATCGAGTTTTAAATGATCTCGCTGACCGAGTCGATTGAATTTGATCATGTCCTTGAGCATGAGCCAAACACGCGGCGATAAAAGATTCCGACGGTTGGCAAACAATCCACCCAGGCCTGTCGATTCCCATTCAAGTCCTGTTTGAGGCCGGCGAACTGAAAACGACATCGCAGAGGGTTGGGTCTCGACTCCGAGTTCATCGAGCAAAGACATGAATGTGGGGTAGTTTTCGTGGTTGCAGACAATAAAGCCAGTGTCAATGGCGAGTGGTCCAAGTGGATCGGTGACATCAAAGGTGTCAGCATGCCCACCGGGACGACCATTGGCCTCAAAAATGGTGAGTTCAGCATCATTGCGCAGGCGGAATGCTGCAGTCAGGCCTGCGATACCCGTACCCACGATCGCAATTTTGGGCTTCACGACCCAGGCTGCATTCGCTGCTCTTGCACTCGATCTGGCACGCCATTTAAATCGCGAACCAAACGCAGCTTCCCCATGGTCCAAAGCGTCCACCACGTTGGATCGAGTTCCCACCAGCGAAATCCTTGCCTCACGCTGGCCGGGTAATGGTGGTGATTGTTGTGCCAGCCTTCACCCAGGGTGATGAGTGCCAGCCAAAAGTTGTTTCGGGAGTCGTCAGGGGTTTCAAAATCCCTACGCCCCCAAACGTGGGCCAATGAATTGATTGTGTATGTCCCGTGGTAACACAGCACTGTCGACAGGAAAAAGCCCCAGAACAATGCTTGACCGGCGGTAAGTCCAAGACCTGGCCACCATGTCGAGGCCGTAAAGCCGAGACCGAGCATCAGCAGAGCGGTCAGAATGACAGGGACATGATGGAATCTGTCCAGCCAAACCAGCTCCGGGAAACGCATCCAATCTCGAACCAATCGAATACGGACTGGTGCCGCTTCTTTGCACAAGAACCAGCCGCAATGGGCCTTCCAGAAGCCAACTTGTTTTGGCGAGTGGGGGTCAAATTCAGTGTCGGAATATTTGTGGTGATCGCGATGGTGCGCTGCCCACCAGATAGGCCCGCGCTGAACCGCTGATGTTCCAAGCAGCCCCATCAAGAACTGCACCGGGCGTGTGGTTCGAAAAGTTCGATGGCTGAAATATCGGTGGTAGAAACCGGTAATGGCGAACATTCTGACCACATACATGCCTAGGCACAATGCCAGAGCCGCCCAGGAAAAGCCGACCCAGAACACACCGATGCAGGCCACGTGGAGCAAAATGTAGGGAATTGTCTCGGACCAGCGAATCCGCCACTTGGAGACATTGGGTTCATGCACATCTTCTTCGATGAAATGACTAGACATGGTCGTCATGCTAGGCCACTCGGACATTTTGCGTGCCTAAAGTGGTCTGTGACTTTGAACGTTCTTGACCTCTTTTTGGGCGCGGCATTGGCCGGCCTCTCCTGGACTTGCTCGATTGTGCATTACCCTCTTCTGGCCGACCTCCATCGGGGGCATGCCAGCCCGGAACACTTCCAGCGCCACGTCAAAAGAATCTTCCCGCTGGTCGGCCCACTTATGGCCGCTGAGCTCATGGTTGTGGCTTGGGTGTGCTGGTCTGCCCCCTCAGTTGTTGCTTTTGCCTCACTTGCTCTTGTCATTTCAATTTGGGCCATTACGGCGATTTTTGCTGCTCCCGTTCACCAGAGGCTCGTCGAAGATCAAGCATCATCTCGTGATGTGATCGTTCTTCTGCGTTCCCATCATGGAAGAACTGCCGCCTGGACCATTCGTTGCGCACTCTTGATCATGGGAGGAGCACTTTGAGTTTGGTCCATGTTGTTTTTGGTGACCAGCTGAACCGTCAGTGTTCGGTTATTTCGGAACTTCCGAAGAACACTGTGGTGTTAATGGTTGAGGTGTCCTCCGCATCAACCAAACCGGTGAGCCATTATCAGAGAACATTGTTGTTCCTTTCGGCAATGCGTGCGTTTGCTCAGGAACTCACCGAACACGGTCAGCGTGTGCATTACGTTCGAATTACAGATGCGGAGAACACGCACACATTTCAGGACGAGATTGTCCGCTGTTCACGCCTGATTGGAGCAACGTCACTTTCATGCGTTCGCCCTGGTTCACACCAGGCATTGACCTCGGTGCAAGACGCCGCATCTGCCCTCCAAATCCCCTTTCAACTCCACGAGGACAGTCACTTCTTTGATACCCCACAAGGCTTCAATCAGTGGGCGGATGGAAGGAAAGAGCTCCGTCTGGAGTACTACTACCGGGAACTGCGGAAGAAGACGGGAATCCTTATGGACAGTCCCAAGGAGCCATCGGGTGGTGCCTGGAATTTCGACTCCGAAAACAGGAAGCCGTGGCGGGGGAGCACCAGTGATCTTCCTGTACCCGTCTCACTTCCCGAGGATCAGATCGTTGCGGAAGTTCGCAAAGACCTTGCCGTGGCAATGCCCGATCTTCCTGGGAAGCAACATGGATTTCGGTGGCCGATCACACCTGCTGCCGCAAACCACCATCTGCATGACTTCATAGAAAATCGGCTTCCACGATTTGGTGATTACCAAGATGCCATTGTTGCTGGTCAGCCTTTCATGCATCATGGTCTTCTTTCATCAAGTCTAAATCTCAAGTTGTTGAATCCTAGAGATGTTGTCGCGGCTGCCTTGGACGCGTACAACAAAGGTGCAGCGCCAATCAACAGTGTCGAAGGTTTTATTCGGCAGATTCTGGGATGGCGCGAGTTCATTCGCGGGGTTTATTGGCGGGAGGGTCCGCTTTATCAAGATCGCAATGCATTGCACCACACTGGATCATTGCCCGAATGGTTCTGGACGGCAGACACGGATATGAAATGCCAATCTGACGCTATAGATCCCGTCCTTGAGTATGGCTATTCCCACCACATCCAGCGACTTATGATCACGGGAAACTTTGCTCTGACCTCTGGAATGAATCCAAAAGCCGTGTCGGATTGGTTCCTCGGCATGTTTGTTGACGGCGTGGAGTGGGTTACCGAACCCAATGTCATTGGCATGGCACTCCATGCCGACGGCGGCATCGTTGGATCCAAGCCGTACGCTTCAACGGGGCGTTACGTGAAGAAGATGAGTGACTGCTGCAAGACATGCCGATACAAGCCAGAAGTGAAATCTGGGCCTGAGGCCTGTCCAATGAGCGTGATGTATTGGGATTTTTTTATGCGTCATGAGGAACGCTTCACACGCAACGCGAGAATGTTTCACATCAAGCGGAACCTCGAGAGGTTTGATGACCAGGAACGCTCGCAGATCAAATACGCTGCGACTGAATTGCGGAAATCACTTGGTCTGGCTGGAGAAACACCATGAAGTACACCTTGTTGTATGACGGCGATTGCCCACTGTGCCGAAGAGAAGTCGAATGGTTTTGTCGACGCGATCCTGAGGCCATCGAAGCCATTGACATTGCACTACCAGGCTTTGATGCCTCTGAATATGGATTCGTGTACGAGGATGTCCACCGGGAACTTCATGGGATTAAGCCCGATGGGACCGTGACGGTTGGGATGGAATCTGTCCGTGAGGCGTACCGAGTCATTGGACTTGGGTTCATGATGAACTTCACGGCGTACTGGCCATTTCGTCCCATTGCCGACTGGGGCTACCGGAGGTTTGCCGCGAACCGGATACGTATTGGCTCATGGCTTGGACGGCCTGTGTGCGACGATGGAGCGTGCAAACCGCCCTCAAACCCCCCTATGCCGTGAATCGGACATAACACGCATTATAGGACGGGGCAGGGGAGGCTTCTCAGGAAACCGCATTCTCAAGCAGTCGATCAATCCGGGCGGCTGCAACTGAAGCCTCAGCAGCACCAAGGTGCCACCGGATCGCTTCATGGATGTCATCAACGTTCCCTGGAGGGGCTAAAGGGGAAAGGTCACGAGCAGCTGCGGGGAGCAATTCCCGATACGAGAGCCTGGTAGGAACCCACGGCAGACAACCTGAAAACATTGCTTCCACCACCGACAGTCCAAAAAATTCGTGCTTCGCGGTTGAGCACACCCAGGACGCTGAAGCAAGAATGGATTCGTAGACCGGACGTGTCGGATAGTCATCAAAAACTATCTGATCTGAAAATCTCTCTCTAAACAGCTGAATTGATTTGGGCGTCTTTGAGAATCTCTCCCCAAGAAGCGCCCACCGGATTGGCTTTCCATGACATCTTTCAGCCAGCTCCAGCAACTCATCTGGACCTTTGTCATATTCATGACGGTGAGGCCACACGACCAAAGCGCGATCATCCTCAGGGATCGGACTTGGAACCAAAGGCCGTGGGACTTCAACCGGGCACCATGCAACATTGCTCCGTGAGCGTATTTTGGAGGCAATGTCCCCAAGTTCGACCCCCCGACTGTGACTCAGGATCTCTTGAATACCCACAATGAATGATTCCAAGTTCCAACGGCTGTTCCACAAAACCAGGTCAGCGGCGAGTATTGACGTGAGATTGGTAAGGGCAAAGTGCACATCACGTTCCTCATCCGGGCCACCAGGATCCCTTGGGTATTCCGCCTGATTCTCATGCATGTAAAGAATGGTCGGAAGTCTTCTCTGAAAATGATTCTCAACTTCAATTCGAGTTGACGCCACATCAAGCAAGCTGGTCAAGAACAAGGCGTCGGGGGATTCATCCCCGTACTGATTTTGCATCCCCCCCAGTCGCATGGCCCATTTCCATGGCGTACGTGAATTGCACTGCCAAGTCCACTGGTGTTGACTGTGGCGCTCAAGCGTTTGTCGAAATTGACGATGTGAACCTCGGTCAAAAGATCCAATAGCAAAGACTC
>PAFA01000095.1 GCA_002700845.1 Phycisphaerae bacterium
AAGTGCGGCGCTTCCCAACTCAATTCGGTGCGTCGCCTTGCTCGCCGCCGCCAGCGCCATCATGGCGTCCCAGGAAAATTCGCTCGGCATCCAGAGCGTTGAGAAACCCGAGGCCTCGATCCGTTGGGCAAACGAAGTGATGTCCTCAAGAGCTCCCAACTCCGACGCCTTCTTCACGCCGTATGTCAGACCCACCCGTATGCCAGTTGCCAAGTCAGCCCCCCCGAGCCGTTCCGTGCCGCCTTCAAAACAAGGCCTCACAAAGAGGGAGTCTGCCGCGTCCTTCGATGCCCTTGGATACTCAAATGGGGTTCCTATCCGAACGGGTTACAAGGAGTCATCCCCGAGAGAACAAGAGCGAGAAAGAGCTTCCATCAGCCACACCCCGCACACGGAGAGAAAGCCGGCATGGAAGAGACTCTAGGAGTCAGCCTTGGTCGCAGGGAGCTTGCCGTAATTCCGCTGCAGGTCCGGATCCTGGTGAGCGGTGGCCCGCATCTCTTCGTACATCAGGGCGTGGGCGCTGGCGCCGTACGGACCATTGAAGATATCGAGAAGAGTCCGGTCATCGGGTGCAGTATGGACGAAGTCTGGATCGGTAATGATCTTGATCATCTCGGCCATGACATCCCCGGGGACCTCCAGATCGGTGGGCTCAGAGAGCCCGCCTCCCAGAGCCGCATCCAGGAAACGATGGGCCTCCACGGTTCGTCCCAACAGGCTTCGCCCGACATGATCGGCCCACCGAACCAGGTGATACTCGTGACGGATATCGTGATCCCAAAGCACCCGGTGAAGGAACTCCGCTCCGTCATGCAGGTTGGTGTAGTCCTGATCACCCACCTCGAGATAGATTTCAAGGTTCGCGGACCGCAAGGCCTCCGGATCATCCCGAACCGTGCGCGCGGGAGACTGATCGACGAAGCCCAGATCAATGCCTTCTCCATCATTGGAATCCGCCACAAGACTCACGTCGTTCCGCCACCACGTACTGCGCCGATCGGGTGGCTCGGGCTCGTAGCTGGGCTCGATGGCGGGTTCCATGGCGGCCAGAGCACAAAAGCGGTCCGGGTGTCGAAAGGCAATATGGAGCGTCCCGTAGCCTCCCATGGAGGCCCCCGTGACGCAGAGTTTATCGGCCGACGACGAAGCGTTGTACTGGCTCGCCAGCCACGCCGGCAACTCTTTGGAGACAAACTCCTCAAACCCGATGTACATGGAGGCGCCCGCAGACAGACACGCCACCACGCACGGCCTGAGCACACCCTGGCTGAACATCGCGTCGTAGAGCGGCGCCATCATGGCCAGGTGGTGACACGTGCCGCCCCCTCCATGCAACTGAAGAATCACCGGATACGGCTCACCCGAAGGGTCATACCCGTCAGGAAGCAGAACGGAGACCTCGACTTCCTCTCCTCGAGTCGGAGATTCGATGGCGTGGAATTCTACTGTCGACACGTTCGCATCTCCTTGCGCATTGCCCTGAAACGTTCCGGCCACCTGCCCATTCGACGAGCCGGAAAGGAACTCAACCGTAGAGCGGAAAAGCGATTCGCCCGCTTGAATCCATGCCCAACTCTTTGAAATAGTCGGTCATGCATTGATTGGCCTTGGCGACCCGTTCCGTGGACTCGTCTTGAGAACTGAAACCGTAGGAAACCCCCTGCTGGGTCAGCACCTTGAATCGCATGGGATTCCGATCGAGGATCTCCTGCGGGATCTTGCCGAAGAGGTTCTCCTCGGTCCGGACGAAGGGGCGGGCCATCAAGACCGGCATGCTGACACGCAGTCCCGGCGCTTTGCGATTGAACGCTCCATGCCACGTATTCCCGTGCCACACCACCAGCGAACCCGCGGGCCCTTCCGCCGCCACCGCATCCGAGTTGCCATTCTCACCTCCGATCACCGACTCCCGTACGCTGGGTTCCCGGCAAAGCTTGTGGCTTCCGGGCACGAACGCGGTGGCTCCATTCTCCTCGGTGAAATCCGTCAACAGATAGGTCGCATTGCAGACCAGAGCCTGGGGCGCGAGCGGCGATGGCATCAGGGTGTCTGTGTGCAACGCAAACGGACTCTCATTGCGCCCCTTGATGAAAGTACTCATGCTCGAAAGCACCACGCTGTAGCCACAAAGATATGTCGTCAATGCGAGCAGCACGGGGTTCATGAGCGCTTCTTCAAAAGCCCGGCCCTCAAAGATCAGGGTCTGGAAATATTCGCCGATGGGTGAGTCGCCCGGGGTGTCCGCGTACCCCTCAAAGCGCCCCTTGTAGAACTCATGGGTCTTTCCGGTCTCCAGATCGGGGCGAATGCCCGTGCGTTTCTCTGCGACATCCAGAATCGATTCCAGTAGCCGACCGTGTAGGCCGTCCGGACAAGCGATCTCCGGAGGAATGACGACAAAGCCGCGGTGGTCGAGTTCGGCCACATATTCTTCAAGCTTCAACCGGCGAATCTCAGCCCAGGCTGCGTCGAAGGGGTCCAAAAGTGATGACGGCTCTCCCATATCCGCTCCCTCCTTGCGACTCTGCGTCCCGCTTGCGGTTTCCCTGTTCTAAAAACACGAAAACCGACGAAATCAGCCGGGCTTCATGAACTCTCAGCCATTCTCGGTGATGGCCTCGGAATCGGTATAACACGTTCAGGGTACACCCACGCGCTCGAATCAGGCCTTGAGCCGCGCCTTATCCAGGCGCAAAGACGGGACGGACGGAACCTCCGGGTCCACAAGAGACGGCATCACAAAAGGCTCCGGATCGATGAACCGATTCAGGACGTTCTCACTGATGCGCGCCACATCATTCTCGTAGTCCTGATGCTCCAAGGAACCCGACCAGGCAATGGAACTCACAGACAAGACCGCTCCACCCGCCGCGGTTTCGAAGAAGACCAGATCGGCCCGGATGGAGGGCTGATTCTCCACGGGCACATGCACCAACATCTCCTCCTTGGCCAGAATCATATCGGCCTCGAACTCCTTCGCGGTGGCCACGGTCAACGCGTGGGGAGGAGAGCCAAGAGCCGTGTCATAGGCGTCGATCTCTTCACCCACGGCGCCCCGCTGGCGCCGACCGAAGTTTCCAAACACCTCATTTTCTACGCCCTCGAAAATGAACTCGGCCCTGGGATCCCGACCGTCGTCTGTCCTCGTGTAGGGTTTGTGTCGAAAAAAACCTTGGGCGACGAAGCCCGTCCCCACCAGGCGGTTCGGAGCGCGCCCCTGTCGACGCCAGAGCCCGCCCAGCCCGCCATCCAAGGCGTGATGGTACTCACCGGGTTCGGAGGCCCAACTCCGGGTGCCGTCTTCCGCCCTGCGCAATTCGGTGGCCGCGGGCCAATCCGAGCCGAGAGCCGACTTCCAATAGAAACCATTGCCACCCATGTACATCAGTCGGCCGCCGGTTCCTAGAAAACCCTCGTAGGCGTCATACATCTCGGATGTGCAGTACTCGGGATGGGTCCCGGTCATCAGGACGCGGTAGCCCTCTACCGCTTCCGCACCCCGCGCATGGAGATCGTGATCCGTCAGGATGTCGTATTCGTAACCCCGAGTCTCCAACCAATGGATGAGATTCGTATCCGCGGAAAAACCCCACGCGCGCGAATTGGGGCCGATATTCCAGGTCGGACGCAACCATGAACTGAAGTGGATCCCCGACCCGTCCGGGTGGACTTCGTACTGCGAGCACCCGAACGCACCCCGGTCTTCATGAAAGAGCGCCTCCGGAAAGGTCGGGGGCGTCAGATCATAGAGCTGCTGAGGTCCCAGGATATAGATCCGCTCGTTCGCATACGCCAGATAGGAAACCGTCGGCAGGATCAGGGCGATCGGAGGCTTCTTCCCTTCCCGACTCGGCGCGGGCGTCACGAAAAACGTGACGTACTCGACTTCTTCGCCGATCTGCAACCGCGCCGCATAGGCGCCGCTTCTCAGATCCTTCGGAATCTCATAAGAAAAGGACGCAGGCCAGCCCATGTCATAGACATCGTCTTCATGAAAATGGATCGCGCCGTATTCCTCGGGCGCTTGCCTCCAGTCGTGAACCTCCCCAGACCAGCAGAAGCCACGCACCGCCCGGGTGGGCAGGTTGAAGAGAAGAGCATGTGCCTTTCGCGGCCCCAGATCCCGGACGGTCGAGCCGCCCATTTCATCCGAGAAATCCCAGAACCCAAGCACCGGCACACGGACGGACTCGGGCCCCCGAGCCCGAAAAACCGCCTCGGACTCCTCGGGCCCCAAAGCGCTGGCGACAAGTCTCGGGGACTCCAAACGCCCATTGAAGGTCTGCTCCGGTGCAGCCGGTTCTTCAAAGACGGAGGCCAGAGTCAGTGTGGTGCAGTGCTTCGCAGGCACTTCGCCCGGGTCCCAGCGGGTGTCACAGACATGCGATGCGGCGGGATCCGAGACGCCCTCGGACTGCGGACTTTGAAAAAGAACCGCCCCGCCCTCATCCAACGAAAAGCCAACGAGGCTCCACCGATGAAGCGGAATCGATCGCTCAAGAGCGCGTCGCTTTCCATTGACCTCCAACTCGATGCGCGCCTGCGCATTGAGCCTCAGGCACGCAAGACGGCTGCCATCAGGCCGGGTGAGGTCAGCCACAGTTTGATCACGCTCCAGGAACAGCGTAGGAAAAACCGCCACGACGAAAGTCAGCGCCTCGACCGGTTCGGCTTCCGGGATTTCAGCCCTAAAGAAAGAACCGATCCTTAGATCCTGCCTGACACCGGGATACTGGCCTGCAAATGGAGCGGACCACTCTTCCACCACCAAACCCGGCCCGCGCGCCGCATGAGTCTCCCCATGAATGATGCGAACCAAATCCGCATCAAAGCTCTCGCCTCGATCGGAGTGGACCATGAAGTCGATGGTTTCGCCTGCCGTGGCCGTCAATCGAGAGCGGTAGCCCACCAGATTCTTCTCTTGCAAACGTGTAGTCATCCGGACTCTCCCACCCAGCCCCGTATCTCCGGCTTCCTCGACGGACTGGCGCGCATATCAAAGGAATCTGGCACTACGACGACCTCCGGTCAACACCACCTTGGGAGCTCAATCTCTACTTATTGGGGTTATTGGTTTTCGGGGCATAAACACTTACGATCGGTCGACGTCCTGGAACCGCCCCCTTGAAAAGACAATTCGCCCCTCACGAGGGCTGAGAGATGGAGCACTCACTATGACACCCCCCTCCCCCCTGGAAGGAAAAAACCTCTTCCACTACGAACTGAAGGGCGAGGCCAACGAGGAGGTTCGAGAACAACTCGATTCCAACCAGGCCTTTCCCGACCTCACCCTCGATGGAGAGTGGAACCCGGCGGGCTATCGCCAACTGGTCACCGAACTCATGGCCGCTCAGTATGAAGCCGACCCAAGTTACGAGGAGAGCGTCAGCCACTGCCACCGCCAGGAACACCGGATCCCGATTCGCGACGGCAACAACGCCGAAGTGCGAGTCTGGACCTATCGTCCCAACGCTCTGAAAGACGACGACTCCTCCCCGGCCATCGTGTACGTGCACGGAGGCGGGAGCGTAGGCGGATGCCTGGAGGACTTCATTCCGCTCTGCTCCAGGATGGCCGTCGACACCGGCACCGTGGTCTGTGCCGTGGGATACCGCATGGTGCCCTTTGTCGAGTTCCCGTACACGATGCTCGACACCTACGCGGCCACACGGCACATCACCGAGAACGCCGGAGAGTTGGGAATCGACCCGGGCCGGATCGCGCTGAGCGGAGACAGCGCCGGGAGTTATCAGGTTCTGGCCACCGTCGCCAAACTCGCCCAGGAGGGACACGCTGACTCGATCAAACTGGCTCGAATCAGCGTCGCCCAGATCTTCGACTATTTCTTCACGGAACCCGTCTCAGAGATGAAGCAGGTCGAGATCGACACCATTCAGGAGAGTCAGGCCGTGATGGACTGGATGACCGGAGGACAGACGCAACCCCATCTCGACAACAAGAACCCGTTGCTCTTTCCGGGCCTCGCCACGGATCAACTCTTGTCCGCTTACCCGCCCTTCCTGATCGTCGAGGAAGAGTTCGACAACTACCGAACCCCCGCAGAAAGGCTCGCCCAGCGCCTGAAGAAGGCGGGCCGGCTCCTTGAATATGTCTGCTACCCGGGCACGGCCCACAACGGAGGCCATCCCAACAGTCGATCCGACCTCGTTCTCATGTTCGACGAGTACCTGAAGTAGCCCCGCCCCGCCTTGGTTCCGCCACGGCCAAAAGCGGGATACCCAGAAATGGGAATAGGGGCCGAGGCGGGAGCCAAGCACCCTCTCCGACTCGATCCATCGACATCCCACCTGAGTCACCGACAGCGGGTCAAACAAGCCCGAAGGAGAACCTGCCCCATGGCCGATGCCTCTGTATCTGAAGAACTTCCCGCCCCCGTTGAAGTGGCCTGGTCCTTCATGGAAGACTTCTCCGACATGAGTCGGTGGTCTCCCGACTCCAACGTCGTTCAGTCCGAGGGCGAGGGCCAAGGCGCCGTGCGAACCGTCGAGAGCCCGGATGGCCGTTACGTGGAGCGCTGCGAATCCTACTCGCCGGAGTCCTACTCGTTCCAGTACAGCCTTCTGGAGTCGCCTCACCCCTACGAGAGCTACCTCGGCACAGTGACCTTCACGGCCATCGACGAAGAGCGATGCACCATCACCTGGGAAGCCGACTTCGAGATGCCCGACGTCAAGAAGGAATACGTGGCCAAGGCCATCGAAGAGACGTACCGGGACTACTTCATCATGCACCTCCGGACCTCGCTCGAAAACCGATAGAGCGCATGCACGTCAGCCTGGCTCTTCGCCGGTTCACCCCACGCCCTGGCCATCGACAGGAATAAAAAAAGGCCGGGCGGGCGAACCCATCCGGCCTTTCTTGATCAGGAACAGAACCCTGCGAACTCGCAGGAAAACCCTAGCCGTTCTGCTCCGCCAGGAAGTCGAGAGTCCTCTGACCAGACTCTTCATCCATGGGCGTCACCGCCACCTTGAGATCCGTCACTCCGGCATCCCGGATCCGATCCATCTCGGCTCGGAGTTCAGACTCATTGCCCACCAGGGCAATGTCCTCGGGCCCCGCAGCCCCTTCTCGATCGAGCATGGCTCGATACGAGGGCAGCATTCCATACATCTTGTAGACCTTCGACATGAGTTTCAACGCTCTCTCTTTGTCCTCGGTCAAGAGCATCGGAAAGCCGCCAATGACACGGGGCGCAGGCAGGCCCGCCTCGGAAGCGGACTGGCTGATCTTGGGGACGATGTGATCCCCCAGAGTGCGAATCCCTGTCATCCAGGTGATCGTTCCTCCCGACATCCGCCCTGCATGGCCGAGCATGATATCGCCCAAGGCCGCCACGATGAGGGGCACCGACTCGCTTCCCGGAACATCGAGCGCCGCCTGCACGCGAAACAAGTCCCCGCTGTACTGCACGGGCTCTCTTCGCAGGAGAGGACCCAGGACAGAGAGATATTCTTTCATGTGTTTGGCGGGTTTGTCATAGGACATGCCCATCAAATCCTCGATCATCATTTTGTGGGAGAGACCCACACCCAGCGTAAAGCGATTCTGGCAAGCCGTCCCTGTGGAGAGGGCCTGCTGCGCCATGGCGATGGGATGCCGAGGAAACGTCGGCACCACGGCCGTCCCCAGTTCAATGCGACTCGTGACCTGGCCGGCCATGGTCAAAGCCGTCATGGCGTCCCAACCCATGATATTGGGCAGCCAAAGAGTCGAAAACCCCTTCTCTTCGGTCATCTTCGCGTAGTCCAACCAACCCTCAAGCGAGTCCTCACCAGGCCGCAACGTCATGCCGTACATCAAACCAATCTTCACGTTTTCACTCCTCACGATCAGCACACGGTGGCAGCTGATCTCAACTCCGCAAATGTTTAAACCAACTCAACGCCACGAATCACGACTTGAGACTCGCACCAAAAAAGGCCTGCCAACCCGAGGAGAAATCCGCCATGTCCATGTAATCAATGGCCTTTCCCTCCTCATTGAGTTCAAACCACATGAAGAACGTATTCGTATAGGGCATGCCCCGACCGTCTCGAGCTCGGCTTCGAGCCTGGATGACGACGGTCTGCCCCTCCACGATGTATTCGAATCCATAGAGCCCCGCTCCCGGAATCGGATTGGCGGGCTCGGGAGCGCCTTCATACTTCTCGCTGAAAATCGCGTTCACGGTATCGAGGTAGGCCTGCTTGCCTTTGAAGTGGCCTCCCATGGGCCACTCGCCAGGGACACGGTACGTGATGTCATCGTCCCACATCTCGAGATAGCCGTGATCCAATTCCCCGCGCAGAGCGGCCAGATACTGCTCTGCGAATTCCCGAGGCGTTATTGCAGAGGTCATGACTACGTCCCCTCTTCCACGAACTGTCGCCCGATCAAGACCGTCTCCACCATCACGTTATCGAGGTAGAGGATTACCTCCTTGATCGCGCCGTCCTCGACGCCGAAAATGCAGCCGCAGGGCTCGCCTTCCGGATTGAAGATCTTTCCATCAAAGGTCTCGCCCGTAATCTTCAACTTGGTCGCGACCCGGCTTCCTTCCGAAATGATCGCCAGCACCTCCACCCGGGCGGCCTTGACCCTTTCGGCCACGACATCCACGAGGACCTTCCTTACGATGCCCAGTCCCGGATGATCTCCAGAGATGAAGGTCCGCCCCTGGACTCGAACGTTGACGTCATTCGACAACAGACTGTACGGATCGGATTCTCCGCCGCAGAGTGCGTCATCGCATCTCGAAATAAAGTCCCGGACACACTCTTTCGGACTCACATCATCTCCTGCAAGGCTCTCATTGCATGGATCAAGGCGGCCGCTCGGGGTGAGCAGCCTTGAACAAAACCAAGAGTAGCCAGTTCTCTTTTGGAAGAAATTGGAGTCCCCGAGCAAAAGACCTACTCCTTCGGGTTAGCCGAAACGAGCCCACGTACAGCTGGAGCCGCTCTGTGGAGAAACCACAAAACCGTCGTCGACTTCGCTCTCCATTGAGGCATCTTATTGTCGGCGATTCCCAAAACCCATTCATGACGAGTGTTCCCATGCCCACATACGATCTACTCCTCAAGAACGGCACGATCATCGACGGCCTTCAAACACCGCGATATACCGGCGATGTAGCCATCGCCGACGGAAAGATTGCCGGCATCGGACGCTTCTCCGATTCCGAGGCCGCTCGGGTACACGATTGCACCGACAAGATCATCTGCCCCGGCTTCATCGACATCCACACGCACTTCGACTCCCAGATCTTCTGGGATCCCTATTGCAGCCTCTCGGGCTGGCATGGCTGCACTTCGGTCACCATCGGGAATTGCGGATTCGGGTTCGCGCCGGTCCACCCGGAAGAACGACACCGCGCCATGCTGACCATGCAACGCAACGAAGCCATCAAAGCCGAAACCATGGCGGCCGGAATGCCCTGGGATTGGGAAACCTTTCCCGAGTACATGGACAGCGTCGACCGCACTGCCAAAGGGGTGAATGTCCTTTCGTTCGTCGGAATCAATCCAGTGATGGCGTACGTGATGGGTGTCGAGGCGGGAAAGAGCCGGGCCGCCACCCCGGAAGAAATGGCACAAATGCAGGCCATCGTCAGCGAAGCCATGGATGCGGGTGCCTGCGGGTTCTCGACCCAACTCAGCGGCGAGGACAGCCCGCAGCGGGATTACGATGGAACGCCCATGATCACCGACACCATGTCGGAGGACGACGTGCTCGCCTTCGCGGAGGTCCTGCGCTGGAAGGGCCGCGGATTCATGCAATCCATCGGCATGAGTCGCGAACTGACCGAGAAGGTCTGCGAAGTCAGTGGCCGTCCCATGATCTGGAACGCGGTCTCCGTGGGAACGGATCAGCACGGGGTCAACCATGGCGAGTACAAGGATTGTCTCAACTGGCTCAACGACGCCAACCGGCGAGGCCACAGGATCTTTGGCCATGCCTTCACCGTCCCCGACTCGTTTGAAATCACTCTCGAGGACTGGAACCTCTTCGATACGGTGCCCGCCTGGAGGGACGTCACCGTAGGGACGCTCGAGGAGAAGATGGCCAAGATGCGCGACGAAACCAAGCGTCAAGCCATCCGGGACTCCTACCAGGAAGACTCCATGTTCACGGGCGCGGTCAAGGGATCCCTGGAACGCTTTACCGTCCTGGAGGGTTTCAGCGACGAGACGCGTCCATACGAAGCGGACTCCATTGGCGACGTCGCCCGCAAGACGGGAAAGCATCCGGTGGATGCCATGCTCGATCTCGCCCTGGCGGACCGTCTCCAGACCAAGTTCAACTCCCCTCCCCTGGAGCGCAACTTCGACGCCCTGCGCGACGTCCTCAACAACCCCTACACCATTCCCGGCATCTCTGATGGCGGCGCCCACATGAAATTCATCACCATGTCGGCCTTCACCACTGAGTTCATGATCAATCTCGTTCGCGGCGCCGAGATCATGTCCCTCGAGCAGGCCCACTGGCGCCTCTCGGGCTACTCGGCCATGGTGGCCGGAATCCGTGACCGGGGTTTCATCCGGGAAGGCGCGCCGGCCGACGTTCTCGTCTATGACTTCGATGCTCTGTCACTGGGTCCGGTGGAGAGACTCTACGACTTCCCGGCCGGAGACTGGCGCCTCTCTCAGCGTGCGGACGGCTACGACCTCACCATCGTGAACGGCGAAATCACCTTCGAGGGCAACGACTGCACCCAGGCCATCCCCGGCCGCCTGCTTCGACACGGCGCCGCCTAGATCCACTCCCCCGTAAGTACGGTCACCGCCTGCCCTTGCAAGAGGACGCGCTCACCCTCAGGTCGGACTCGAACCGGGCCGACGCCAGCGCGCCAGGACCGCGCAGATCGACTTCGGCCACCGGGGTAAACCAGCGCAGCGCGAACGCGTCTTCCTGACTTCTTCGCCCCCAAAACGGGCTCCACCCCAAGCCCGCTTCCTGCCCTAGTCTATGGCCCCCTGCCAAAAAGGAGCCCGTCATGACGAGCGAGGAATACGGTAACCGACTCCCGACCTGGTTCCATCGGGCCAACTGGGCCGGCGGCGCCCTCGCCTGCTTTGCCATCGGAGCCTATCCCCTTTGGCAATGGGGAGGAGGATGGGGAACCGGCTTGTGGGCCCTATTCTGGGTCTTCATGGGAGCCGGCGCCGCCAACAACGCCCGACTGGGCCTCAACAGCATTCATATCCCGGCTCGCTTCCGAAAAAAAGAAGGAAGCGCACGCAACAAAGCCAGTGGAGCGTGAAGGACTTCTNAATAGAAGAAATTTNCGTTTCTATNATATGAAATATGCCGCCTCTACTCGCGACAAATTGACGTCCACAAGGGCGTCAGANCCACGAGATCAATTCCCTTGTCATTCCCCTGACCGCCATCCAGTCTGATCGGACAGGACTCAGGCCAAGGCTCAAGTTCAGTCTCGACTTCGGTCCGAAACGGGGTGAGCCCATGTTTCAGAGGAACCGACATCGAAGAAAACTCATGAAAAACTGGCGCAGGGAGCCCGCGACCTTCCTTCTCTTCGCCATGCTCATTGCTGCCCAGACCAGCTTTGCCGCCACCCTCGAAAGCGCCGTCGTGCACGGACAGAGAATCGACCTCGCGTGGGACACACCCGGAATTACGGTGACGGACTTGGCACTCACGCGCTGTGCCAATGCGAACTGCACAGAACTACCCATCACACCGGGGACGACTACGCTTCAGGATACCGGAGCCCAACCCGGACTCTCCCATACGTATACGCTCCAGATCACTCACACCGAGGGCGAGCTCTGGCTCGACAGCACCGCCGTCACCCCGGCGCCAGGCAACCCCGGACTTCCCCACACACCCCAGGCCGCATGGTTGAAGTCGAGCCCTGAGATCGACCTTTCCACCACCACCCATGTTGAAATCAGCGCCAACATTGCGCTCTCGGAACTCCGGGCCCTCACGGACTCCAGCGGGTCGGGCTCCCTGCACACTCTGCTTTCCGAGGCCGGCTGGACCGTGACGGAGCCTGGCGGGTTTTCCGGCCTTCCCAAAGAGGCCACCGTCCAGATCCACTTCCATCAGTTCGGCTACGAAGAGAGTGCCCCTCGACCCGCGTCCATGCAGCCCTTCGGTCAGATCGGAGACGAAGGCTACGTCCTGGACATAGAAACAAGCACCCCGTCTTCCTCCATCATCCGCATCGGGGCCGCCACACCCGCAGGACTCTTCCGGGGTGGAATCACAGCCCTTCATCTCCTGGCGACGGTGACCGCGATCAACGAAGGCGCGCCGACCGGTCCCTGGAAGATCGTGACGCGCCAAAGCGCCCTCGCGCCCTGGCTGATCCTGGATTACCCAGACCATGCGGAGCGACTGGCCGATATCGAGGGATTTCCAAAAACCATGAATGAGTCGGTCCAGGCGCGTGACCTGGCCCTGATGGATCGTATGGCTCGAGCCGGAGCCACCGGGATCTTCTACAACGTGCCCGAGAACCTCCAGGCCGAGTTCAAATGGGATGACATCGGCGAAACGGCCCTGACCGACTTCCGCGCAGCCGCCGAGGACCGATTTGCCAGACTCATCCCCCAGCTTCCCAGCCTCAGCAGCATCGAATGGATTCGAGGGGGCACATACGCCTGGGCCGATGGGCCTTCGATCCGAAGGGAGCCTTTCTTGATCGATAGCGGCATCGCGACCCCGGAAAAGCCACCCACGGAACTGGTGATCGACTCCTCGATGTCGTGGGCCGCAGATCCCAATGGGTGGAAACCCGTCAATCAGGGAAGCCAGGTTTCCTGCGCGGTGTGGGAACACAGGACGGACGCCGGGCATGAGGACTCCAGCAGTTGGCGGGCCCAGACCGCCAACCGCCAGGAAGGCCTTGACTGCGTGCTGGAACAAGACCTCCCCATCACACGGCTCGACTCGGGGCACTACATGTTCCGCGCCTACGTCAAACGAGAATCGGGAATCTTCAAGGTTGCGCCCCAGGTCACCTTGAATCTGACCTTCGCAAACCCGTCCAATCCCACGGAAACCACGAGTCAGTCGTACAGCCTGCGCATCCTCCCCCATACACAGAACCCGGCCACACCCGATGAGGATTGGCTCGAATTCGATGAACTCTTTGAAGTCGAGCCGCAACTGGCGGCCCTGGATGTGGTCGCCGCCCGGCTCTGGACCCGACTCAACATCGATGGAGTCCTGTGGGTCGACGACATCCAGATCCAACGCGTCGATGGATTGCTCCGCAATGTCGCCGGGGCCGCCGCACCGCCCATCGTCGAAGACGCCCTGGGTACGGTCTACACCGAGGGGGTCGACTATCAGTTCTGTCAGGTCGGCCTGGCCGACACCTTCTGTCAATCTCCGGACAACTTTGAGAATCAAGTCGACGGCGGCTCAGATTGGGAGACCGGCAATGGCGTTGGCTTCGCCGATCGCTACAGCGAAGCGCTCATCCCCTTCGAGATACGGTGGCTACCCTCCGCTCCCCTCCCCGCCGACAACCGTATCTTCGTGACTTATGACATCAATTACGCCTACATCGGACAACATGATAAGCCCGAAGGGGCCTACACCAATCAGCCACTCAACCATTGTCTCGCAGATCAGATCTGGGAAGACCTTGATTTCGCGCGATCCTACGAGGACGTTCTCTCCCCTGCAGGTCTCGACTTCGACGAGGTCATCATCCACAGCAGCGAAGTGCGCGGAATCAACCGGAGCCACGCCTGTTTCGAAGAGGTGGGCGGCGAATGGATCCGGCGTCAAACCAACGCCCAACTCTTCGCGGACAGCATCAATCTGATCTTCTCCGAAGTCGCGGAAAACAAGCCCCAGGCCAGGGTCTACATCTGGTCGGACATGCTCTCGCCCTTTCAATACGGCGGACTCCGCCACTACCAGACCCTCTTCGGCGGGGCCCCGGGGCCTTCCAGCTGTGCACTCCTGCCCGAACTCCTCCCTGAACTCTGCCCCGATTCCGAAACCACGGGTCTCACCCCGATTACCGCACCCCTCACCCTCACTTCCTGGTTCTACACCGTGCCCTCAAGTCAGAGAGCCCTGGCCAGCTCTCGATTCTATGACGAAGGCGGCTTTGATCACCTCGCCGGCACCGCCGGGCACCTGACCTCAGTCGACGACTGGGCCGCCATCGCGCATGCCTCGGAGAGGATGAGGGGGGTCCTCGCCTTCCCCTTCGTCACCGGCAATTCCACCGTCGAATATTCCCTTCGCAATTTCTGGCAATTCCCATGGCGGCTCAAAGGGCACGTGGATTTCGAAGACTCCACCAGTACGATCTACGAAATCCCCGAGCTCCGCTACGACTACGATGACGGCATGGAAATCGACTCCAGTGGGGCGCGAGCGGCCGCCGGCCAAACGGCTCTGGTCGACGAAATTCCGGCGGCCAATGGCGCACTGGATCTGTCCGGCGCTTCGGGCAATACCCTGCGTGTGTACGCCGAGGAATTCTGCGGGGCCGACCAGGTCCGGACGGCCATTCACCTCCATCGGATCGACGACACGAAGGACACAACACCGCATCAGATTCAGGTCACCTGGCTCGATGGAGATACACCGCATTCCCAGGAGACGGTCCTCTCGGGCGGGTTCACCCACGTCGACTTGAAGGTGGGCGGCATCTCCGATCAAGGCTTCACGCGACACGAAGCCACTTTCGACGTGCCCGAAGGCGGTCCCTACCGGGCCGAGTTCGAATACGCGTTCGACCTCAGTCAGACCGACTCCGCCGACAACATCTTCGTGTTCGAATCCCACCTCCCCTGCTTCGACGACTGCGAGCAGGAGGCCGATCTCGACGCCGACGGGGTTGTGGACACCCTCGACAACTGCCCGGAGATCCCCAACTGCAGCCAGCAGGATACGGATACCGACGGCATCGGGGACGCCTGCGAGCCGCGCCTCCAGGTCTTCGCCTTTGGCGAACCCATCGACGGCCCCATCGAGATCGCCGACGGAGAGTCC
>PAFA01000096.1 GCA_002700845.1 Phycisphaerae bacterium
AAGCCAGTAACCGAGCTCTTCCCTTGCTCAGCGCAGCGGTATCGGTGAGTCCATGTTCACCGTCTCGTCTTGTAAGCCAGTAACCAAGCTCTTCCCTTGCTCAGCGCAGCGGTATCGGCGAGTCCATGTTCACCGTCTCGCTTCCCAATCAAGCCATTAAACCGAGCTTCATGTCCTCGGCTGTCTTATCCTTGGCTTGCCTCGTCATCGGCAGTGGCGTATCCCATTTTCGCCGTCTCATTACCTGCCAATGCGAGGAATAGGTGAGTCTATTTTCACCGTGCCGTTCCATCGTTAACCCTTCATCCCGAGACAGGCCGCCGAAATCTGCCCAGCGCGCCATGTCCTCGGCCGTCGTGCCCTCGACTTCCCTCGTCCTCGGCTGCGGCGCTTCTCATTGTCGCCGTCACATTGCATGCCTTCGTGAGGTTATCCTTTCGTCCTACGCGTGATTCGCTTTTGCACTTTCGGGTTGTCATCGTTCCATCATTCGGCGGCATGGTGCCGTTCCTCATCAGCAATTCCAATGACAGCTGCTTCCATCCCGGTATTGCGGGTAAGGCCTCGTGGGTGGCTTTTGACGGTGGGGCTGTAACGGCAAAGCCACCACGTTGATCCCAATCCACGGCATCATCATCCGGCGCACATAACCGGGGATCGTTCCTTTGTCTGTGATCGTAAAAGTGTTCGGCACCAGGATGCGATCGATCGGCAACGTATCTCGCATCTCTTCCCAATTCTCGGGTGTTTTGTGCCGATATCTCTTCGTGTACACTTCCTGTCCTTGCGCATTCCAA
This sequence comes from Phycisphaerae bacterium, assembly GCA_002700845.1. Taxonomy (GTDB): domain Bacteria; phylum Planctomycetota; class Phycisphaerae; order Phycisphaerales; family SM1A02; genus UBA8653. Next base: position 798 of record PAFA01000096.1, read on the forward strand.
TATGCGGGTGCGTACTTGCGGTTGCTCAATTCCACTTGTGTTGAGCTGTGGGTTTCCCAATATCGCACACAAAGTGCGAGCTTGTCGGTTGGGGTTTCTTCCAGCACTTCCATGATTTCCGCCACTCGCCAGCAAAATCGTTCCCGTTGCTTGGCCTTTTCCTTTCCCGTCGTCGATGGTGTTTGCGGGCTTGTCTCGTATTCATCCAAGTCAATTTTGACCACCACGAAAGCCCCTTCGACGAGTGTGGCTGGATCAATTCCACTGGGTTCGTGTACGGGGGGATCACTGCCGTCGTCGCTCAGATGGGTCCGGGAGCTCGTTGTACGAGGCATCGCCGGCTGCCTTTCGGCCCCATCGTCGCTTTGATTTTGGTGATTTTGGCCCGCAGGAGCGATCGCATCTCCGTCTCCTGCCTCCGTTTCCTCTGGGCCCTCCCCCTTTTTTTCGGCGCGTTCTCCCAGGAACGCGTCGTGCCTTGGGTGATATCTCGCCATTCGATTGATGTTGGTGTGTTCCGTATTCACTCGTCCTGTTGTGAGTGAAGCCAATGTGTACGAAACCGGGTTGTGCTTCTCCACAATCTTGAAGGGTCCCCTCCATGGCGAGTACAATTTCTTGCACCCCTGAGGCGGATAATATGTGAGGACTTGGTCGCCCACTTCAAACTCGCCCGCATTGCGTCGTTTGTTGTATGCCTCTTCCTGCTGCTCACGCAACTGTACGTGTATTTTGTGCAGTTGGTCATATGCATCTCTGAGCGCCGTTTGCATGCCCTCCACATACTGCTGCGTCGAGATTTGCAGCTTCGGGATGTCCACATCCATATCCGTCGGGAACACGGGGTCCCTGCCGTATAACACATAGAACGGCGTGTATGTCGTTCCTTTCAACATCGTTGTGCGGTAACTCCATTCAGCGCATTTCAATCCCATCTCCCAGCTGCGATTTGAGGCGCACTGCGATGCATAAATGCGCAGTGCCGCATTGATGAATCGGTGTATCCGTTCGCACTGCCCATTGCACTGAGGATGATATGCGCTCGTGAAAGATCGTCGAGCACGAAGAAGTTTCACCAAGCAGTCGATTGCCGACGCTGCCAAGGTGTGCTCTCGATCCGTCAGCAGACATGCGAACGCGCCGTGTTCCATGACAACATTCATGAACAAGGCTTCCGCAATTGTCTGTGCCTCCTTGTTGGCCACAGGTATCAAGATGGGCCAGTTGCTGAAGTGATCAATGACTGTGAGGCAATATTTGTTTCCATTGAAGCTGGGCGGAAAAGGTCCCAGTAGATCCATGCCGATGACTTCCCATGGATGGCTGGTCAATTTCCTCTGAATCATCAGCCCCTTGTTGTCTGGTCGCACTGCCTTCGCTTTCTGGCACTCCCGGCACGTTTTGATCCAGTTGCGGGTGTCTTTGTTCATTGACGGCCAGAAGTAATCTTGGCGTAGGCGTCCCAAAGTGCGGTCTCGTCCAACATGTCCCGAGATGGAGGAATTGTGCACATTCAGCAACACCGTGCGTCGCAGCTTTGCTGGTACCACGATGCACCCGGGTTTGTCATGCCAAGCGTGCATGAGCACCCCGTGATGCAGCCGGTACTGCCCTTTTCCTTTTCCTCGTGTCTTTGGTTTGCTGTCATCGGCGCCGTCGGATACTTCGCCCGCAATTTCCGCGTCTTCCTCCGATTCGGATCCACCGATGAAAGCCTCCTTTTCTGCCGCCGCCTCCAGCTTCGTAATCAGGGGCGCACAATGCGCGTCCTCGCGCTGAGCAATTCGAAGCTCCCGAAAGCCGGGCACGGGTGTGACAGATTGAGTGATCCATTGAATAGGCGTCCAACCATCGCCTTCTGGGAGCACTGGGCCCTTCGATCCCACGAAGTGAATGCCCACGTTTCGCTCCTCTGTCCGAATAATTCCTTTCTCGTCTGCCACGGGATCTCGAGACAAGCAGTCTGCCACTTGATTCTTCTTTCCCGCCAGATGCTCCAAGTGAAAGTTGAATTCGGCCAGTCGCAGAGCCCATCGAGCTAACCGGCCCGAATCGTGGCGCACACTCATCAACCACTTGAGGTTGGCGTGATCAGTTTGCACGACGAAAGCTCGATTGTTCTGCAAATACGGCTTGAGGTTTTCGCAGGCGTATATGATTGCCAAGCACTCCAATTCCCTCGTGTCGTATTTCTTCTCAGCCGGCGACAAGCTGCGGCTGAGGTACGCAATGACGTGCTGACCTTGGGCCAGCACGGCTCCCAGTCCATCGATGCTGGCATCGGTGCGTAGTATGAATGATTTCTCCCAGTCTGGGTGAGCCAGCAGTGGCGCTGAAATGAGCATCGCTTTCAGCTGCTCAAAGGCCTCCTCGCAATCCTTCGTCCAAAGTTCCGTGATGTCTGCTGGCACATCCTTGGGCAGCAGCAATCGGAACGGTGCCGTGAGTGTGGCATAATTCGGAATGAAGGTCCGATAGTAATTTGCGAGTCCCAGAAATGACTGTAGTTGACGTTTCTGCCGTGGTTGCGGAAACAGCCGTACAGCATCGATGTTCTTCTTCAAAGGTCGAAGTCCCTCGGCGCTTACCTCATGCCCCAAATGCGTTGTGGTGGCCTGGGCAAAAGCGCATTTCTTCGGCTTGCTGAACAATTTGTGATTCTGCAACCGTTGAAGGACTGCCTTCAAATTCTCCAAGTGTTCCTCCCACGTCTTGCTGAAGATCAAGATGTCGTCAATGTAAATGAGGCACACCTTCCACTTCAACCCGGCCAGCACAACGTCCATGCATCGCTGAAANGTGGCNGGTGAATTCNGTGTGCCCATCGGCATCACGAGCCACTCCCATAAGCCGTGCATGGTGACGAACGCTGTCTTGGGCCGTGANTCCTCGTGNAGCGGGATTTGCCAAAANCCCGACATCAAATCCAACGTCGAGAANTATCGATTTCCGCCCAGCATGTGCAACGTATCCTGCACTCGTGGCANCGGGTAAACATCCCGCTCTGTGATTTCGTTGAGCTTCCGAAAATCACAGCAGAATCGCATCGACANATCCGGCTTCTTGACAAGCACCACGGGACTCGCCCATGGGCTGGCGGAAGGCTGGATACATCCTTGTTGTTCCAGCTTGGCCACCTCTTTCTCGATGAGCGCTTGCTTTTCCGGCCCCACTCGATACGGCGGTTGGCTGAGCGGCCGCCCGACCGTAGGAATTTCGTGGGCCGGAAGCTTTGCCATTCCCAACCGCTCCGGCGGCAAGAAGACATCGCGGTATTCCCACAGCAAGTCTTGCAATTGACTTCGTTGGTTCGGTTCCAACCCTTCGTCAATGATCAGAGAGCTCAGGTACTCCTCCTTTGTCGGTTGTTTCGACTCGGAGTTCGGCTGGGGTATCTCGTTTTCCCATCTCTGTCGTGTGTCCTTGAATGGTGAATCTTCCACGGGCGTCGCGTTCTCCACAGTCCATCCGTATGTCTCGCAAACAGTGCGAGGTGAAATGGTGCTGTCCATCTCGGAGATTTTCGCCTCAGCCCCTTCGGTGTTGGTCTCGGCAGTGTCAGTGTCCATGGGCACGATTGCATCGCCGGAGTCGCCCCCAAAGGTCGCAGATGAAGATTCCCTGACCGTGCCCATGCTTCCTTGTGATGGGGCGTGTCGTTGATTGGCGATTGTGTTTTCCTCCATGTCATCGCCTTTCTCGCCAGTGTTGAGCGGGGCCGCATGGATTGTTGTTGATCCATGCGACAAGGCCGCGGCGTCAATGATCGCCCGCGCCGTTGCCTCGCATCGTGCCATTTCATCGCCGTGAATCGGCCCTGGCGGCATCCCCGTCGGTTCCACAGCTTCGCCCGAGACGGGCGCTCCGACGGTTGGNTCCTCCTGTCCTCCGTTCGTCGTTGTTGTTGTTGTTGATCCAGCGGTTGAAGTGGCCGCGACNTCATATTGNGTCCGCGCCACTTTGACCCTCGGTTCNGCNATCCCGTCGTCGTGAACCGGCGCTGACGGTTCCTCCGTCGGCTCCTCGGCTTCACATGAGGCGGGCGCTCCGACGGTTTGCACCTCGTGTCCGCCGTTCGTCGTCGTTGTTGTTGTAGATCCAGTGATTGCAGTNGCCNCGACGNCTGAGTGNGTCCGCGCCACTTTGTCNCTTGGTTCCGATATCTCATCTTGCGCTGGCCGCTTGGATGAGAGATCAGCAGCCATGACCATGTTCACTGTNTGCGTGCTTGGAGCAAGTGACGTCCCTTGTATCACCGCTCGCACGGCTCGAGCCATCTCTCGAGCAAAGGGAGGCGGCACCATGTTCGCGACCAATTGTCGTTTGAATTTGGCCCGGGCTTGCTCAGGGAAGTGTAGCACGTCGGGCAGGCGGACGCCCTGAATGAGCGCGCGATCCTGCCAACTCATTTGCAGCTCGGCGCCGAATCCATCCGGGCTGGTGGCTCCCAATTGATGACTTCCTCCAGTGATGGTGAATGCAGGTTCGTCGATGGTCCTCACATTCGCAAAGCTGTTCATCATGTAATAAGCTTTTCCTTCGACCCAACGCTTCGTCGACCCCAGAGCTTGTCGCACCGTACACGGCGGTGACGACCTCCACTGGAAAGCCAGATGATCACTGGAAGCAATGAGTCGAGTGCGCTCTTGGGGTAGCTCGCAGAATTCGTGCAGCTTCATCGTGCGCACGAACGGGTGCGCTTGCTTGAATCTCGGATACAGGGTGGGAGCCTGTTCCAGTGTCCAACATGCCGGNTTCATTTGNTGCATCACCGTGATGGCAAACCGCGTTTGTCGTGCGGCTTCCTCTTCGTTCCGATGCAAATTGATCTGTGAAGCTTGACGGCAACTGGGAGATGCGTGCACCCAAGTGCGAGGCCACAGCCTGCGGGGCACATATCTCGCAATGAGCTTCAAAGTCTCCTCGACGTCCTCCATGTAGTGACACACACACGGGATGCGGGGGTGTGTTTGTCGATGTGCGGCGCAAATGGGAGGGTCTCCCTCGATTGCCACCGCGGTGATCAAGTTGTCCAGCGCATCTTCTCCGAACGCCTCTTCACCATTGATGCCCAGCGACATCCCTCCGATGCCGGCATATAAAATGACCACGGGGATTCGGTGTGGGTCGTCCCAGATGGCCACGTCGAGAGGCTCCGGCTCTTTGATGACTTCTCTCGCATCAAAAANCATGCGAATGTTTGAGTCTTCCAGCAGTCGGTCGTGTAACTCTCGGTCCATTGACGAGCCGTGTGTCGCAGTGCAGCTGGTCTGCGATTCGACTTCGTCGGAATCCTCAGTTGATTCCGTCGCGTGAAGCAAGGGCACGTCGTTGCTTCCCATGCTCCTCGTAAATACTGCGCATATTTGCTCCGGGACCGGCTCCANGCGTGGTGAGACCGGTCGTAGTCCNAATGACGATCGCCCAGCGGTGCGGTGGNGCGANAGGCNNNTNANNNGCNNNTCANCACCGCTGACCGCTCGGTTGATTCNCAAACNGCGAACAGCGGCNGCTTGTGAAGCGAACGTCCGTATCNTGCGATCCGTGTTTGGCTCCTCTGTTTCCATCGGCATCGCTCGAGTTGGGCCCGGATGAGAAGCTTCTCCAATGCGCTGCCCATTTCCAAAAGGTGTCTCGGTTGGCGGCGACAGTCCCATGATGTCTGTCAATGCGGCCTCCCGCGTCTCTTGTAACACATAGCGCATATCTTGCTGCATGGCTGGGGGAAGTGATGCCACCATGGCTTCTCCGAGTTGATCTCGCCTCAGTCCCAGCCGCCAGCGTTGATCGCTCTCCAAAAGCTCTCGCAGATGAGGGAGCTGTTGCTCCCATTTCCTTGCCCTAGCGGTGGCACGAGCTCGGTCTCGTTTCACTCGCATTTCCTCCTTCGTCGTTCGAGGTCGAANTACCCGACAGGGCTTCGCCTTCTNTTGACGGCGGGCTCCGGTGANGGCGGCCGTGCCAGTGTTGCAATTGNCCGAGAGGTGGGTAGCCGCCCGCGAGCTCGGTTTGCTGCGTCGGGGGCGCAGAGCCGTGCCGTGCGGCGCGCCATCCATTCNCTCGACATGATGCCAATACTTGCCGTCCAATCCACCATATTCGTCATGCCCATCGTTTTCCTCCTCGTCTTCACTGTCAAGCTCGTCGCTGTCGGCCGTGAGTGACGATAGCGAGCGGGCCAGCAGTGGTCGACTCTGGGGTTGCTCAGCCCCTTTCTTGCTGACAGTGCAGATGTGTGCCTCTCCGGGCGGCTTTGCCCGGTGACACTCTTCAATGTCCGACATTGACACTCCAGTGTTCGTCTCTTCGCGTCGACTCAGGCAGCGAGGGCGCTTTTCTGAGTCTGACAGAGAGGGCCAATGCGAGTCGATGGCGGCCATTTCTGCGTCATCGCTGTCAGGTTTTGTCTCCTTGTTTTTCCTCTTGCTGGGCGCCCGGGGCGGTGACGTCGGGCGTGGTGAAGAGGGCGGTGTCTCCACTGCTCGCGCCAGCCCGGGCGGTGACGGCGTCTCGTCTTCTCGGTTGGTTCGTTCCAACATCGCCACCGCATCTCTCAGATCTCTGAAAATCTGATGGTGACATTGTAACTCAAGAAGTAATGCCGTAATGCTGGATTGGCTTCTGGGGGGCATTGCCGGTAAGCCCGAAGCCAGAGCGTGATGGCAACGCTCTCCAATGTCTCGCAGCATCATCCTTTCCTCCCACGTGAGCCTTCGTTCCGTCACGGTGTCTCCGCTGAGTGAAGGCGACGACTGGTCGTCCTCTTCCACCGATTCTGCGAAATCGTTCAGCGGTTGGTCGTCGGCGACCTCAGCTGACACCGTGTTGATGTGGGCGTGAATTCGGGCCACGTCATCCGCTGACGGTGTTGATGGTTCCAACATGATCTCCCAAGCTTTCACTCGTTCGGCGGTGGAATTGTCGTGGTTGCGGCAGTAAATTTTAGCTGCCCACAGCACGTGCTCTTCCACCTCTGGGTACAACCAGCGATAGCACCAGAAGTTTCGAGGATCGACAAAGCATACTCGAACCCGCATTTCCGGCGACAACCACCGTAGCTCGGGTGCGTCCAGATGCGTGACGCAAAATTGATGCCAGCACACTGGGTAGTGTCCAGTGTCGTCGTCCCAATCCCAGCGTTCCAGTTGGCGTTCCATCATCAGAGTGGTTGCCCCGAGACGACAGCCGGTGTGCATCGCAAACTCAGCCACAGCGGCCACTTGCGGCAGCTCTGTGCTACCATCGCGATGTACACGAGGATGCCCTCGGGGGTGGTACAGATACTTCTGATCNNGCTCAGCANGATCTNCACCAACCACTCGGCNGTGTTTCTCGGCGACGACAGTTTGACCGCAGCGNGTAAAGNTGAAGACTTGCACGGCGGNGGTCTTGCACGTCGCGTATTTTGTCCGTCTCTGCAGGTATTCTCGGAATNGNTCGTCATCCCAGGAGTCCACTTCCTGAGTGGTGTAAGCCGTCNCTCTCTTGCGCTCGGCAATTTCGGCTNGTAGTTCGGTGAGCGTCGGCACGAACGACGCTGCTTTGATACCGTCTCCTGGCGGCACGCCATTGCTTTCTCCCAAAACATTGACGACCATGACATGTTCATCTGGGCGGGCTCCCTCGTCGTCGCTCTCAGAGCTGGAAGCGCAACCTCGGCGGGAGGTGTGAGAGGCGGAACAGCCCACGCTCTCTTTGCCATCCCTCCAAGTACGTCGAGGAGCCAAAGGCATCATCATTCCCAGTGCTTTGAACGTAATCTCCCACTTGTCCAGATCAATCACGCTGGCCAGCTTGGTTGGGCCCAACGTGTGATCTCCCAGAATCATCTCGGTGGATAGCCCAGCCACCACGACGAACCATACTTGAATTCGCCGAGTGCGTGCCAAGGTCAGCGTCAAGGTGCACTGTCCTCGGATATCCAACGGCGTGTTGTTGGCTCCCACCAAACCTCCTGGCAAAGTGCTCAGTTTTTCCACGATGGCGCCTGGCTGACTGCCGGCCACCACGGTGAGGTATTCATACAGGCTGGCGCTGACGAGGGACGAACGCGCGCCGGTGTCGATCAGACTTTGAACAGACACTCGGCCCACGTGCAGATCCAACATCGTGGGCGGATGATCAGCCATGTTGTCATCCAAAGAGCCAAATGCTTGAACGATAGGTTCCTGTTCAGCCAAGACGTCGGTGACCATGTTGATGGAGCCGAAACTGAAAGAGTCCCAACTCTCCATCGGCCCAACGTTCAAAATGCCCCAGTTCGGGGACTCCTCGTGAGCTCGTTGTCGGTTGGCGCATGTTCCGCTCGGCAAAGGACATTCCACGTATTACTCAGACGGGTCCGGGAGCTCGCTATGCGAGGCATCGCCGGCTGCCTTTCGGCCCCGCCTGGCAGTGGACGCCTTGACGATTGGCGCACGCTCCACTCGGCATCGAGCTCGTCGTCGGTTGGCACAGGCCCCGCACGGCAGCGGACATTCCAATAGCTGTCGTGCTTCTTCGGTTTCTCCTGGCATATCCAGCCAGCAGTCTTCCTTGTGTCCCAGTCGTTCCTCCAATTCGCGTTGTTCGCTTGCCGTCCGATGAACGGGCTTGAATGGTTTTGGTGGCCGATCATCAGGCAAGTATGCGATTCCATCGTGCCGAGTGATGCTGCGAACACCCGACCGGCTCCGTTTCCGCGGTTTTTCCTTGAGGGGTGTCAGCTTCGTTGGCGGTGGTCCCTGGGTGCGTGGTTTCACCGTGTGGGCCAAAGCCGTCTGGAATGCCGCTTGAATGCCGCCTTCTTCTTCCAGAACTTTTGCTGGCGCCCGCACCGCCCAAGTCATGAAGGTATCGTGGGCGTGTGGCATTCTCTTTTGCTCACACGGCCTTTCCGTGCAAACCAACCGTACGTCGTTGTATTGCCCCGCAATAGGGAAAGCCTTCACCTCGGTCTCCCAATGTACGCCGTGCTCATCCACAGTGTACGTCACCTCATAGTGAAGCTGGGGGCGCTGAGCGCATCGCTGTGCTCCTGTCAGCGTTTGCCCTTTCTCTCTGGCTTCTTTCACGGCAAACACGAATTCCGTGTTCGCTCGTGCTCCATCGCCAGACTCCATTCCGTCTCCTCCGCGGCAGTCGGTGTCCTCCCGACGTGTGCTGTCACTGCCATCCACCACCGATCCTGGATGGTAGTTGCGTTTGCACGGCTGCCCTCGCCCGCAGGTTCGGCAGCAGTACTCGAAACCGGGCCATCGGCTGGTGCATGGGCAATCCGGGCGAGCACATGGTGTTGGGGTGGCATCCCGAGTTGTAGTAGTTGGTCCTGGGTGGTAGTTGCGTCTGCACGGCTGCCCTCGCCCGCATGCTCGGCAGCAGTAGTCAAAACCTGGCCATCTGCTGGTGCATGGGCAATCCGGGCGGGCACAGTGCGTCGCGCTGCCATCCCGAGGTGTAGTTGTTGTACTCGGCCCCCACTGTTCTTGAAGTCGTGTCCCGTGACTTGCGATGAGAAAAGCTCGAATCCACCGCCTCTGCTGGGCCAATTGAAGAGGCATCCAGAACACAAAAAGTCGTTCTGGCGAGCTCGGCTTGAACACTGTGACAGCCACTTGGTCTTCGCAGCAATCCAGCGGTCCATCGGGGCATTCCTCGGTGTAGAAGCGGACGGTGTGTTCTCCCACCCTCATTGTCTCATACACAGGATGCGGCAACGTAGTATCGATGCCTCGAGGATGCACGGTGTAGACTGGAACCCGATCAGCAGCGGCGCTCCCATGCCGGTCCGCACGGCGGGCGGCTGCTTGTTGGAGCTCCTGCTGTCGTTTTGCGGCCTGTTTGAGTTCTTGCTGTCGAATGCGATGCACAATCGTTTCGTGCAACATCCGCCGTAGAAAGATGGAAGTGATCGTGCCCGTGCACCACACCACCTCGGTTTGCATATTCGGCCCATCGCCCTCGATCGGCATTCGGCTGTAATGAATGTAGTGCACTTGCGGCCTCCTCGTGAAAACGTGGCACATGTAAGCCACGCCATGTATCTTGATGCCACCACGATGAGTGATGCCACCGTGGTAAGGTTCATGCCGATCCTCGTTCCGAATGTAAACCAAACTCCACCGCTCCAAAGCTCGTTGGGCCGTTTCCACATCCCCCTCCTCGTCGTCACAACTGGTTGTTGCTCCGTAGTTGAGAGGCTTCAGCGGTGGTGCCAACATTCGTGTCTTCCTCTTCCGAGACCTCGGGTCTTCTCCATCATACAGCCCACGGAGTGGTGGTATGCCAAGGTGACGCAAGCGAGCGGCGGCTCGTTCCAACGTGCGTTGCGCGTGCCGTTCTCGCTGTCGGAGATCGTAACACGTGCACGGACTTCGGTTTCCGCCCTCGGGTCCCGTCATGGTGTCTTGGCAGCGGGCACACTCCCGTCTGGCTTGATCGGCTAAACCTCGAACGCGCTCGAGCGTCTCTCGAGCCGCTTCGAAGCGTCGGTAAACATCCACATCGTCTTCTTGTGAGAGCGGCGGCCCGTCCAGATCTCGAAGAGCCCCGTCTCGAGTCCTCCCTGCTGAGGTTGTATCCACCGTGAAGACGCGGGTGGCCTTGCCGTGGCGTTGCGCCTCTGTTGACTCGCGTGTTCCGAAAGCCTCCGTGTTGGACCTCCGGGTTGAGTCAGACGACGCAAATTGCACCGATCGTGGTTTCCCCCAACTCGGATATTTGTTCAACAGCTCCACCGCCCTTTCTCGAGACTCTGCCGTTGGTTTGACCTGGGCTGATGGCCGCACATCCTCGTTCTGCTCCATTGCCAGTAGATGCATTCGAAAGCACTTGTCACCAAATCGACAGTTTCCACGTTGAAGGAAATCCAAACAGATTTGCGGTGACGAGCCAGGTCCCGTGCGTTGTCCATCCGAGCCGCCTGGTCCATAACGAGACTTCCCCAGTTGAGCAGGTGCGGAGGTTGCCGTGTAAACTCGTCCTTTGCCTCCTTTCCCTCGGGGGCGAGGAGCCACCCTTGGGGCGTTCTGCTCATGTCGCGTCGTCCACGCCTCATGCAATGCGGGAGCCCGATCGCTCGGCGCTCCGAGTGTCGCCAAGTTCGCATGTCGGCTTGAGGGCGGTGCTCGTAGCTCCTCGTACGACGGCAGTAGAGAGTGAACATCTCGTTCCACTCTCTGCGTATCCCATCCATGCGCCTCTTCGTACGCCTCTGCAGCCGCCAGTGCATCTGCAATCGTCTTTGAAGTCAATCCCTGCGCTCGGGCATATGCTTGAAAATCGTCATCAGAGTTGCTCTTGCAGAGCCCCGTGTTGTCGTCGGTCATGCCATCGGCGCCCGCTGTCTGATTGCCCTCGGCGGCACCCTTCTGGTTGCTCGTGCAGAATGGAATTGACCGCTCGATGATTGGCTCCACCAGAGTTGCGGTCTCGCGATCGGGAG
>PAFA01000097.1 GCA_002700845.1 Phycisphaerae bacterium
CGGTCGTCATTCCAATCGAGCCACGGACCAAGAGCTGGAGAATTCGGATTGTCCTCGAGAGAAGCACCGGTCTCATCAAAAAGAATGGCTGGAACTTCGCCTTGGTAGTCCACTGGCTGAATCGTAAAATCCGTTGGAGAGACCCAACTGTCATCACCAAAGTTGTCACCGAAGCTGAAATAACTAGGGACGGCTACTGACATGCCCGCGGGTAATCGCTCAGTATTCAAATCGGTGATAGGCACCCATCGGTCTACGGCGTAGCCACTGCTGCTTGTGGTTTGAAAAGAGACTGTTTCGCCAGTCCAACGAAGCAGGACCACCTCTATTCCGAACTCATCTTCGGGAGACAGGTCTGCGGCATCAGTGACGCCATCCCCATTTCGGTCACGCAACCCAACAATGACCGGACGAAAGGCCGCCATGACTGGCTCACCGCGACGAATGGCCTCGGACCGAGCGCGTTCAAGCAGAGCCGTTGTGGTATTCACCGCGGTACTGAATCGAAGTGAGCCCCGAAGGGATCGGGTGGAAGCCAATGCGACTACGCTCAGCAAGACAATGATGCCGATTGCAACGAGCAACTCAATCAAGGTGAATCCGCGGCGCTTCATTCGGCAACCTCAGTGATGTAGACGTTGTCAAGGCACTGCAGATAGCAGGCGTATGGGCCACTCGCATTCGGGGTTGGGGGCAGACCTGATGTGGGATCAACACGTCGACCAAACTTGAGGTCCGGTCCCGCTGAAATGAGAACGATTGAGGTGTCGGGGTTGTCCCGACCGATGTACAGACGCTCGATGCTCCTGGCCACCGTTTTGTCTGGATCGGGCTGAATCGCCTCAATCTGATCGCTTTGGCTTACTGCAGGATAGACCGCGGTTTGAAGTTGACCATTGGTGTCAACCAGCGCGGCGGGACCGGGATGCACAGCCCGGATGGCGGTGCCCCAAGAGTCCAGGAGAACCAACGCGTTTGCCGCGGTGTAGGGGCTCACGATTGGATCATATGGAGCGCCCACCATGGCATTGAACGAGCTTTGCGAGGTGAACACGCGAGGGTCAGGGTCACAGGTGTATTCAAGCGGAGTGTCAGGAACCCACACTGGACGGTTGCCGTTGGTGAGCCGGACATTTCCGATCAACGATGGATCAATGCGCCCAAGAATGTCAGCTGAAGGTTGGTGGCGTAGAAGAACTCGACTGATCTCTGCGGTTGTAAAGCAGTGATTTTCACCGCGACGCATATCAAACGCACGTCCCGTTGGATTTTGAGCAACGTCGTAAACACCCGACATGCTCAATCTTCGGCCAGTGCTCGACTCGTATTCCTGTATGGCGAGCGTGAACAGCTCCATACCGGTCTTGGTCTTACGCTCTTCTGCCCGGGCGATCACGGAAGAAACACTGGAGGTAACGAGAGCCACAAGGATCAGGACAATGCCCACGACAATCACCAGTTCAATAAGTGTGAGTCCACGTCTCATCGTCCAAACTCCACAATATTGTCACTGTTTAAGGGGTGAGCCCGAAGCCACGGGTTGTAGGCTCCATCGATCCCCCCGCTGAAGAGTGCGTAAGAAGCAGTACGCGCTGCAATGGATGCAGAGAAGTCGCCGCGGAGGTCTCGGACGTGCGAATTGAACACGTCAGCCGAAACGTTGCCGTCGAATTCTGATTCTGAACCAAACGACGAAGGTCTCAATCGAACGATGTCCGCCAACGACGGTCGCATTGGCGGGACAGAACCTGAGATGCCGGTGCTTTTTCTTTGATCGATTGATGATGGATCGCCCGGGGAATACGGATTGCAAAAGTATTCAATCGGACGATCAAAGGGATCAAGGAGAACAATTGCAGCATCAGGGTTAAGCCAGTCCTGACTGTTCTCATCGATGACCCGGACCGGATCTTGACCAATCTCGTTTGCCTGTTCTTCCGAGGATGGGGCCGCAGTCCAGGTCGCAGCTGGGAGGATTTTGCCAAGACGAACGTCACCTTCAATACCCAAGTACGGACCGTAAACGCGGCCTGGCTCCCGCAGCTTCATTTGGGCGGCATTCGCAGATGGATCCTCGTAAAGTCCAAAAGCGCGATCCTCGAATCGACCTTCGCCAAAGATAGTGCTGCCCCACGCGCCATCAAGACCCGGCGAACGGATACCCAATGCGGGACGCTCACCGGTGGAGTTGACATCAATATCGGTTGCCCCGTAGCCATCAGAATCGCGGCCACCAACGCCGAGCAAATACTCTGGAATCGTGGTCATTGAATACCATCGCTGCATGTCAACTTGATAATCAGCAAGTGGAAATGGCTGATTTCCCACGATGGGCACTGGTGCAGGGGTGACATCTCTCCATGCGGGTCCATCTCGATCCTGAGAGTTGCCGTTCAGTACCACTGGGTGGTATCCGTGATCTGATTTAAACGCATCAAGTCCCACGGAAACGGCACGCATGATGCCTCTTGTCTTCGCAACACGGGATGCATCCGAGGCGCCCCGAAGACTCGCCAACAGCAAACCGGCAATCACCGCGATGATGGCGACAACAACCAGCAATTCAAGAACCGTGAAGGCCCGGCTTTGTGACTGCCTGGATTTGATCACCTCAGCCACCTCCCGATACCGACTCGATCATTTTGACGAGCGGAAGGAACAGGGCCAGAACAATGGTGCCGATCACGCCGCCAAGGAAGACCACAAGCAGCGGCTCGATAAGACGGGTAAGACCCTGAACGGCGACGTCCACTTCTTCGTCGTAGTTGTCGGCGACTTTCATGAGCATGATGTCGAGGTCGCCGGTTTCTTCGCCCACCTCAATCATGTTGACCACGAGTTCGTCGACAACCTTCGACTTGCGGAGCGGGTCCGCAAAAGACTCGCCTTCGCGGATCGAGTCGTGAACCTTGGCCAGCGCATCTTCAAAGACGCTGTTGCCACTGGTTTCTTTGGTGATCGTCAGCGCTTCCAGAATCGGCACACCAGCCGCAATGAGCGTGCCCAAGGTGCGGGTGAAGCGGGCCACGGCGGTCTTGCGAAGCAAGCCCCCTACCGGCGGCGCAATGAGGAGCAAGCGGTCGGTCAATTTGCGGCCCAGCTCAATCTTTCGGACGACCTTCCACAACGCAAAAATCACAAACGGACTTGCAACAATCCAAGCCGCACCCGGGATTTGCTGGTCGGGCGAGGACGAGCCAGCCACCCAAGCCGAAGCCTTGGTGAGGAAGATCGTCAACGCGGGCAATTCAACTTCAAAGTCATTAAAGATCTCGATGAACTTCGGGATAACAAAGTACATGATGCCGGTGACAATGAGCACGGCAATGATGATCACCACGACCGGATAAATCATGGCGCCGATGACGCGCCGCTTAAGGGCCTGGGCTTTTTCCATAAACACAGCCAAACGCTGCAAAATGACGTCAAGTACACCACCGACCTCACCAGCAGCAATCATCTTTGAGTACAGCCGGTCAAACGTGCCTGGGTGGCGTGCCATGGAATCGGCAAGCGTGGAGCCCGCAGCAACATCATCCGCGACCGACGCCAAGACATATTTCATCATCCCGCCGCGCTGCTGCGCTTCAAGGATTTGAACCGAACGGAGCAAGGGAAGTCCTGCATCCTGAAGGGTTGAAAGCTGCCGAGTAAACAGCGTCAATTTCTTCTGGGAGACTCCGCCCAAGGCCAAGGGCTTCTTCCGCTTGGTTTCCGCAGCGCCGGCATCAGGAACCCCCTTTTTTCCGCGCTTGCGAGACTTGTCAGGGACAACCGACTGAGGGAAAAGGCCTTGGGCGCGAAGCATGGCGCCCGCATCATCAAGGTTCTCAGCATCAAGTGAGCCTTTGGTGGCTTTACCATCGGCAGTTACGGCTTGGTATTTGAACGTGGGCACGTTGGCCTCCTTGTTCTGCCCAGAGCAGAAAAGCTCTGGAGCAATTATTCGTCGGTGATCGTCTCGCGGACAACTTCATCAATGGTGCTTTGCCCTTCATAGATAGCCAAAAGGCCAGATTCTCGAAGGGTTCTCATGCCGCGGCGTCGGGCGGCATCACGAATCACGGTGGTGGAAACCTGCTGCATAACAAGTTCGCGGATCTTGTCGTCCATCACCAAGATTTCGAAGAGGGCCATTCGACCTTTAAACCCGGTGTTGTTGCATGAGTCGCAGCCTGTGCCACGGAAGAATGTGCGCCCCTCGACATCGCTGGTGCGAAGTTCAAGCTCCATCAACTCTTCTTCGGAGGGCACATACGCCTGCTTGCAATCCACGCAAATCCTACGAATCAACCGCTGCGCGACAATCGCTTCAATCGTTGCGGTTAAGAGGAAGGGCTCCATGCCGAGATCGGTCAGTCGAAGGACCGTACTTGGCGCATCATTGGTGTGGACGGTGGTGAACACCAAGTGGCCGGTCAGTGAAGCTTGAACCGCAATCTGAGCGGTCTCAAGGTCACGAATTTCACCAACCAAAATAATGTCTGGGTCTTGACGCAGGAAGGAGCGGAGAAGCTTCCCAAAGGTCAACTCTTGGTCGGTATTGATTTGACACTGAATCAGTCCGTCAATGTCATATTCAACCGGATCCTCCGCGGTCAAAATTTTGGTTTCGGGATCATTCAGCTCATTGAGGCATGAATAAAGGGTTGTCGTTTTGCCGGATCCGGTTGGCCCAGTGACCACCACAATGCCATTGGGGCGTTTGATGAGATCACGTACGGTCTCCAGGTCGTCAGGACGAAGCCCCACGTTGTCGAGGCTCAACTTAACGTTGCCCCGGTCCAAAACACGCATCACAACCGACTCACCAAACATGGTGGGGAGCACAGCAACCCGAAGGTCAATGGGATTCCCGCCCAAGGTCAACTCAATACGGCCATCTTGGGGAAGGCGGCGTTCAGCGATATCGAGGTTGGACATCACTTTTACCCGAGAAACAATGGGCATGGCGAGGTGAGCCGGGGGCGGACTCATCTCGTACAAGACACCATCGATGCGGTAGCGCATCTTGAACTCGTCTTCGAAGGGTTCGAGGTGGATGTCTGAGGCCTTGTCTCGGATGGCCTGCATGAGAACCATGTTGATCAAACGAACGACAGCACTGCTCCCCGCCGCCTGGACGAGGTCTTCCAAGTCAACAGAATCTCCTCGGCCTTCCATGGCAGAGAGTTCGTCGCTTTCAAAGTCAATAGCTGTGGTACTTGAGGTCTGGTTGGCGTAATGCTTGCTGATGACCTGGTCGATCGCATCGGGGTCGGCGATGACAGCAACAGCATCAAAATTCAACAACAACCTGAGGTTGTCAATGGCTTGAAAGTTGTCCGGAGACTTCATGGCCACAACGAGCCGATTGGCGCCCGCGTCAAAAGAGACCGGGGCGATCTGATAAGAGGTCGCGGTTTCAGCCGGAAGGGCGTCAATCGCCTCAGCAGGGATGTTGTCTGGATCGAGGTCAACCAGCTGCATGCCGGCTTGTCCAGCCAAGGCATAGGCAATATGCCGATCAGTCACAAAGCCGAGTTCCCGCAAGATCTCGCCAACTTTGACCTGCTGTCCAGCATCAGCTCGTTCTTTCTGAACGGACAGTGCTTTTGAAACCTGCTCGCGTTTGACAAGCTGCATCTTGACGAAGATGCGGCCAATACGCCGCCCCTTCATCTCACTTGGCGGAATAGCCTGAAAAGTAGCCTTGGTCTCGGACATGGGTCTAAGTCTAACCGACTTCAGCCCAAGATATCCCCAGTAACGCGGTCTGGCATGGCGGAGAAAGGTGACAGTGGGCTTTTGCGGCCAACCTGCATCGCCCCCTGATCCGAGTCAGACCGGAGTATTAGTCCTCGAGATCGTCGTCATCCCACTCGACTCGGCCAACAGCACCCCCTTCGCCGTGAATTTTCACGGAAAGTGCGCCGGGGTCCTTGCTCTTGTCAATCATCTCCTCCGCGCTGATCATGCCGCGCTGGTAGAAGCTCCAAAGGTGATCGTCCAGAAGCTGCATGCCAAACTTTTTACCCGTCTGGATGGCCGAATCAATCCGGAACGTCTTGTTCTCTCGGATGAGGTTGGCGATCGCCGGAGTGACCACAAGGAATTCATACGCTGCCACCCGGCCAGGCTTGTCCGATCGGCGGAGAAGTGCCTGCGAAAGGACAGCAATCAGAGACACCGAAAGCTGAACCCTGACCTGAGCTTGCTGGTTGGTGGGGAAGGCATCAATCACCCGGCTGATGGTGCCTGCAGCTCCTGTGGTGTGGAGCGTCGCAAACACCAAGTGACCGGTTTCAGCCGCCCGAATAGCGGCTTCAATGGTCTCAAGGTCCCGCATTTCACCCACAAGGATGCAGTCAGGGTCAGAACGGAGGACCCGGCGGAGCGCTTCAGAGAAGCTGGGGACATCGGCACCAACTTCACGCTGGTTCACCACTGACTTCTTGTGGTAGTGGTAATACTCGATCGGATCTTCCGCGGTCACAATATGACGCTCATAATTCATATTGATGAAGTCGAGCATGGTGGCCAGCGTTGTCGTCTTGCCTGAACCGGTCGGCCCAGTCACAATAAACAGACCACGAGGACGGCGGATCAAATCCTTACAGATATCCGGAAGGCCAATTTCATCAAAGGTCAAGAGGCGGTTTGGAATCAAACGCAGCACCATCGTGAGGTCTCCACGTTGACGGAAGACTGACACCCGGAATCGGGCTTTGTCGCCATAGGCAAAGCCGAAGTCGGTGCCGCCCTCTTCCTGAATCTCCTGCTGGTTGCGTTCGGGCGTGATCTGCTTCATCAGCGCCACGGTGTCATCACCATCGAGAACTTTGGTGTCCAAATTCTTCAGCCCCCCGTGGAGACGGAGAGTGGGCTTCCTTCCGACCGACAGGTGGAGGTCGGAGGCGTCGAGTTTGATCACGGTGTCAAGAAGACGATCGATCTGGATGGTGGACATGCGTATCTTTCAATGAATGGCAGGGGAACTGCTTTAAATGTCAACGTTTCCGGAGGTCAGGAATTCAGCTTGGGCAAAGCGAGCGATTTCGCCCGGCGTCGTGGATCCAGCAAGCGTCTTCAAACGGCCGTCGTCGACCAAGGTCCGCATGCCAGTTCGGATGGCTACCGCACGGATCTCTTCCGCGGGAGCTCGCTGGAAAGCGAGGTCGCGAACCTCGCTGTTCATCTTCATAAATTCAAAGATGGCCCGTCGGCCCTTAAACCCAATGTTGTCACATTTTGGACACCCCACCGGGCCCATAATTTGCTCAACCTCCGGGGAATCCGGCTCGATGCCAATCATCCGAAGTTCTTTTGGATCATGATCCTGCATGGGTGCCTTGCAATGCTTACAAAGGACACGAACCAAACGCTGGGCCATGATGGCTTGAATAGAGCTCGCCACCAAGAAGGGCTTGACGCCCATATCAATCAGACGAGTGATGGCACTTGGGGCATCATTGGTGTGCAACGTGGAGAAGACCAAGTGCCCAGTCAATGCCGCCTGAATTGCAATTTCAGCAACCTCCCGGTCCCGAATTTCACCNACAAGAATGACGTTTGGNGCTTGACGAAGCATTGACCGGAGGATCGCTGAGAACGTGAAGCCGATGCTCTCGCGAACCTGGCATTGGTTGATNCCCTTNAAGTTGTATTCAACGGGNTCTTCGGCGGTGATGATCTTCTTATCTGGACGGTTTAATTCGTCCAGTGCGGTGTANAGCGTGGTTGTCTTGCCCGATCCGGTTGGACCNGTCACCAAGAAGATGCCATTGGGCCGGCGNATNACNCGNTTNAAAATATCAAGGTGGTCAGGCTCAAANCCNAGATTNNCCANNCCAATTTGAACTGAATCAGGNCGCAGAATCCGNAGCACNATGGACTCNCCGTGATAGGCCGGGCAGGAAGAGACCCGGAAGTCAATCGGCTGTTCATCAACCTTCAACTTGATTCGGCCATCCTGCGGAATACGCCGCTCGGCAATATTGATCCCGGCCATAAGTTTGAGACGGGCCAAGACTGCGGGCTGCATTCTTTTGGGCAGGTTGTCTCGAACAGTACAAACACCGTCAATCCGGTATCTCAACACCACGCGGTCGGGCATGGGTTCGATGTGGATGTCTGAAGCACGATTCCGAACCGCTTCCTCAATAATACGGTTCACCAGAGTGACCATCCGCGAGTCTTCGCCCGCTTCAATATCAATTGACTTGTCAACTGATCGATCAACTGAGGAATCCACTGAAGCGTCGATGGAATCCGTGACAAAGCTCTGGCCATCAAAGGACCGAGCCCCCCCGCCTTCGCTTCCATCGAGTGCAGCTTCGATGGCCGATGGGGCGGCAACCTCGATGACCAGTTCACGGTTGAGGCGGAAGCGCAACATGTCAAGCGCGTCCAAAGCCATTGGATCACCAATAGCCAAATGCAGTCGACCACCATCTTCACCAAGCGGAACAATCTTGAATCGCTTGCGAAGGTCTTCGGGAACCAGATTGAGATCGACCCGCTGGGCAGAAACCCTGTCGTTTAGATCAACGAACGGAAGACCTGATTGCTCTGCGAGAGCCTTGGCCACGGCATTGTCATCGCACGCGCCAGATTCGACCAAAGCCTCACCAAGACGTTTTTTGGCGGCCGCGGCGGCCTTAAGGCCTTCTTCGACGGCATCTGACGACAGGACGCCCTGTTGGACGAGTAATTCACCAAGTTTGAGGCGCTTGCGTGCCATGGAACTCCTTCATCGGCTGGCGGTCAGTTGCAGAATGATGAGTATGATCAATCGTCGCCATTCCGTCCAACCCAAGTGGCAATTCCGCACTGATTTGTGAGCCATGGCCATCTCTAAGTCTGAAACACCTCGAATTTTGATCACGGCTGGCCCAACCTGGGAGCCAATGGACCCAGTTCGTGGCATTTTGAACCGATCCAGCGGCAAAATGGGCCTGGCTCTTGCACAGGCCTGTCATCAGAGCGACCTCCCTGTCCGAGTCCTCCTGGGTCCCGTGGAGCGGGAGATGAAAATGAAGATCTCATCGGTCGCTCACGTCTCCGACTATCAAACCAGCCGTGAACTAGAAGCAATGCTCCAGGAACACTGGCCGAGGCACAACATCCTGTTCATGGCCGCAGCCGTGGCCGATCTCAGGCCCTCTGTCGTATCACCAACAAAGCTGGCCCGGGAACACATGACATTGGAGTTTGAGCCGGTTCCTGATCTTCTCAAGAATCTCGCCGACCAAGACCCCGAGCATGGGACCCGAATCGGATTTGCCCTCGAGGAGCCTTCTCAGCTCATCGAACGTGCTCGAAAAAAAATGAGCACGAAGCGGTGCCATGCCATTGCCGCAAATCCACTAAGCACCATTGATTCCGACCAGGCGAGTGGAGCATGGGTCACACCGCTCCATTCACAGCCTCTTGGCTTGTCTGACAAGGCGGGCTACGCCAGAGTTCTTCTTGATCAAGCGCTGGAACTTCATGCGTCACGAGGCGGATGAACAATGCCAAGTTCGTGGCGATGAAATCCATCTCGCCCGACAGCCTCCACTTCGACAATGACCGGCTTACCGGAATGTTGAGCGACCAACCTCGCCATTTTGGACAACCGCCGTTGCTTCTTTGGGGATACGGACCGAAGAGCCATCTTCATCGTCGACCGGTACCGAACTTCAACCAGACACAACTGGCCATTTGCTCGCCGCTCAAGGCGATCTGCCTCATAGCGACCGATTCGGAATCGCACCCTCGCAGTACGCCTGAAGAGAAAAAGGCTTCGTAACCAGCACGCTATTTCAGTGCGTAGGCCGCGACGATAAGAGGCAGACGGGGAAAGGAGCAGATGTCGAATCGCTCTCCATACGCATCTCAATCCCCCCCCAACGGTTCCGGCGTGAGATGGCGATTTGATACAACCTCAAGCAAACGCTGAAGCATCACATTGGGTGGCGGCGAGATGTCGCCGTTATCAATCAATGCTCGGCGGGTGGCCGTAAGAGCACGACGCTGTTGCTCAATCTGCAGGAGTGATCGAAGTCGATCCTGCACATCGGGATCCCAAAGGTCTTCAGGTGCACTGCGTTCTACAGATCGAAGCACGACAATCCAGGGCTGTCCATTGACTTCAATGACCGGCGTCACTGGGCGATCTTCGGTCAAAGAACGAACGGCGGTCTGCAGTTCGGGGACACCAAACGTAACTTCTTGAATGCCTCCATCCTCAAACTCATACGAGAGCCATAAGCCGCCACTCCGGGGACTGGCAAATTGCTTCCCAAAGGATTCGAGAACAGATGGATCACCCCCTGGCCTCCATGAGGAAAGAGCAGCCTGCAATGCCGGGACGTCATTCGATTCACTCAACTCAAAACGAGCGAGAGTAAAACTACCCTCATCGAAATTTTCGAGTTGCCGGGAGTACAACCGCTCTATGTCTTGCCAGGTCACATCACCGGCGGCAGCCGCTTGGCCGACCTGGTACTGCCGGACCTCATCCTGGACCAAGATATTCCGCGCGAGCTGAACCGGGGTGATGCCCTGCTCTTCTTGAACCTTGCGGCGAAAGACGGAATCTGTAAGACCGGAATTCCGAGACAGGATTTCCGCGACGACCTGAACTTGATCATTAAAGCGTGCGTTGATGTCAGGGTCCCGCTGGAGAGCCGCTTCTTCAATGAGCAGCCGATTGACGATTTCACCTTCAAGTCGCTGGCGAACTCGAACCCTGGCTTCTTGCTGAAAAGCTTTTGAATCGCTTTTGGCGGCAAGAGCCTCCAACTCATCCCGCATCAGATCGAGAATATCGTGGGCATACAGGGGGCGACCCGCCACATGACCCACCAGACAATCGACAAGTTGCCCCTCATCGGCAGAATCGACAGCGTCAGACATGACATCTGAAGACTGTGAAGTAAGCCGCAGCCGGTAGTCGTCGAGAACCAGCGACTCCTGCTGGGTCCCGCAGCCTGAGATCAGGCCGAGGAAGCCCAGGCCGGCAAGATGAGAGATCAACAGATGAAACCGCCAAGGGCGGATTGTTGACGTCGGAGTGGTATCTCTAGACCTATACTTCACGTAGGAAAGAGTACCCCACGACCATGACAGACACAGAATCAACGAACCATTTCTCCGCTGACGAAGACTGGAAGTCCGAAGCCGAGGCGGAACGGGCACGCTTGGCCGAAGCTGAGGCAAAATCCACAGCTGAATCTGGCCAGCAGGCCATTCCGGAAGCCACATTTGACTACTTCGTTATTGCCTTGGCTTCCCAAGCAATGATGGCGATGGCGATGCGGCCCGATCCTTCTGGGCAGGTCTTCATTGATCTCAATGCCGTCGACCTCAAAATGGCCGAACACCACATCGACCTTTTGGACGTGCTGGAGGAAAAATGCAAAGGCAATCTGACCGATGAAGAGTCGAAAATGTTGACCGAGACCTTGCATGGTCTTCGTTCGCAGTTTGTCCAAGTCCAAATGCAGGTCCAAGAGCACATTGCAAAGCAAGGCGGCGGCCTCACTTCCGAACCTCCTGCTGCTCCAAATTCCTCTGACCAAAGTTCAAGCGACGGCGGTTCTGGGCTCATTATTCCGTAACGAGGCATGCACTCCGGACGACCTGCTGCCACTTCCCACGAAGAACACTGCAAAGAACCCAACCATGTCCATGCTTGACCGCCACTATCACCTTCTCCGTCGACTGCATAGCCTTTCGGGTGTGTTTCCGGTGGGCCTGTTCCTGCTCCCTCACCTCACGACAAACTCTTCCGTTGTCTGGGGCCGCTTTCTTGGCAAGTCGGAATATGGAGATGCTGGAGTAGAAACATTTCAGCACGAAGTCGATTTCATTCATTCGCTGCCGGCACTTGAGATTATCGAATGGACGGTCCTCTTTGGCCCAATTGCATTCCATGCCATCTTGGGCATCTTTTTTGCTCGATCAGGCAAGGTCAATGTTGACCGCTATCGCTGGAACGGCTCATGGCGTTACGCCCTTCAGCGCCTCACCGGCTACCTGGCTGTCCTCTTTATTTTCCTTCATATCACTTCGCTTCGATTTGGCTGGACCTATCTGGGCCTAATGCCATCGTTCGATGTCCATCACGCGGCCAGTTCACTGGCCATTCATTTTCAGCAAGGACAAACTGGCCTCTTGCTGGCTGCGTTCTACCTGGTGTGCGTCTTGGCAATTGTCTTTCACTTCGCAAATGGACTCTGGTCAGCGGCCATCACATGGGGGCTTACCGTAAGTCGAGCTTCGCAAAACCGCTGGGGATATGCCTGCGCTGCCCTTGGGCTTGGCCTGTCAACCATGGCCGTCGCGGCGATTGCCGGATACAGCACCCTTGATATTGATGCAGCGCGAAAGATTGAAGAACAGATGTACCAATCGTCTACTGAATCTATCTCTGAACTCCCAACCAAAGCCAACACGGAAAGTCTTCCATCATGAGCAGCCCACGAGTCATTGTGGTTGGCGGTGGCCTTGCTGGCCTTGCGGCATCCACCCGTATTGTTGAATCAGGCTTGAATGTTGACCTCTTTTCACTGGTTCCAGTGAAAAGATCGCACAGTGTTTGCGCTCAAGGCGGGATCAACGCATGCAATGAGGTCGCACGTCAGCAGGGTTACTCTGAGGACCAGCATTGCGATGAGACGCTGTACGGGGGTGACTTTCTCGCCCACCAGCCGCCAGTGCGGACAATGACCCACTGGGCCCCCAAGATCATTGATCTGCTGGACCGAATGGGCGTTCCCTTCAACCGGACCTCAGAGGGCCGTCGCGATCTGCGCCTGTTTGGTGGCTCACTTTTTAAACGGACCCACTTCAGTGGCGCATCCACCGGTCAACAGCTTTTGTATGCGTTGGACGAGCAAGTCCGAAGGCACGAGGCCGAAGGAAATGTCACCAAGTATGAGTACTGGGAATTCCTACGCCCGATCATTGATGCCAATGGCCGGTGCCGAGGCATCGTCGCTCAAGATCTCAGAACCATGACCATTCGGTCTTTCCCAGCTGATGCAGTCGTCATGGCCACTGGCGGCCCAGGCCTTGTCTTTGGCAAAAGCACCAACTCCGTCATGTGCACCGGCGCTGCTGCCGCTCGTTGCTTTACTTCTGGTGCTGCGTACGCCAACGGAGAGTTCATCCAAGTCCATCCCACCGCTATTCCCGGCGCAGACAAGCTTCGACTCATGAGCGAATCGGCCCGTGGCGAAGGAGGCCGAGTATGGGTCCCCAAAAAAGCAGGCGACACGCGAGACCCCAGGAATATTCCGGCAGAAGAGCGGTGGTATTTCCTAGAAGAGAAATACCCCGCGTATGGCAATCTGGTGCCTAGAGATATCGCATCACGAGAAATCTTCAGTGTCTGTGTTGACCACGGGATGGGGGTACGGGGCGAAAACCAGGTGTATCTGGACCTCACCCACAAGCCCCGTGAGTACCTTGAAACAAAACTTGGGGCCATCCTTGAGATCTACCGAAAATTCGTAGGCGAGGACCCCTGCGAACTCCCAATGCGAATCTTCCCAGGTGTTCACTATTCGATGGGCGGCCTCTGGACCGAGTACACCGCAACCGCTGATGGTCAGCTCATGGAATATGGCGCGCCCAACTCCATGATGACAGGCATTCCTAGTCTTTTCGCCTTTGGCGAAGCGAACTATCAGTACCACGGCGGTACCCGACTTGGCGCAAACGCTCTACTTTCATGCATCTT
>PAFA01000098.1 GCA_002700845.1 Phycisphaerae bacterium
CCGTTACTGGACTCGAACCAGTGACCTCACGGGTGTGATCCGTGCGCTCTAGCCAGCTGAGCTAAACGGGCCAAGACGATCAATATATCCGGCAAAGCGGGAGGGCGGAACCAACCTGAATCAGTTGAGGGGTGAATTCCGGTCGTCGTCCTGAAGGTCTTCTTCGACCTGCCGCAACTCTTCCTTGGCATCTTCGTATTCACGCTTGCCTTCGGAAAGACCTTTCTTGAATTCAAAAATACTTTTTCCGAGGCTTTTGCCGACTTCGGGAAGTCGGCGGCCAAAGATCAGCAAGCCAATCCCCAGGATGATGGTCCATTCAAATGGACCTGGCATGCCGAACGCGAGTTGAAGGGGGGTGAAGGTGGACATTTCGGTACCTCTCGGACGATCTATTGTACGCCGAACATACCCATCTGTTGTCTGGAGCCTCCAAGCAATGCGTCACACTCTTCTGATCACCCTCTCCGCACTGATCTTCTCGGGCTGCAAATCCACCGAGACCACTCCAGAGGAAGACTTCCTCACCAGGTATGAGCGGCCCCTCCCGGCGGGAGCCCCTGCATTCACCAAGGTGCCAACGGACCAGTGGCCCGATATTGGGTCAGGATTCCGAAGAAATCCCACTGATTTGGTCAAGGCTGGAAAGCGTTCACTCTCGTGGTTTGACAAAAAAAGCACCACCAGCCACTTCCCGGTCGAAGGCGTCTCACACGCCCATGCCAAAGCTTCGGTCGAGGCCATGCTGTCTCTGCTTCGAACCTCTCGCAGCGGGGCCGCATTCACCCGAGCTCTCAAACGCGACTTTGACTGCTTCATGAGCATTGGCTGCGACGACGAAGGCACCGTGCTCTTCACCGGGTACTGCTCACTGGAACTTGAAGCACGGCGACGCCCAAACGCCAAATTCAAATATCCGGTCTACGCCCGGCCCGACGCATTGCAAACCAATCCCATCACCGGACAGGTTCTGGGCTGGAGCAATGATGGGAAAGAATTGGTGCCCCCTCCCGATCGATCGGCCCTGGAAAGAGGACTGCTGGATGGCACCGAACTCTTTTACTTCGATTCACCTCTCGAAGCCTATTTGGTACACGTCAATGGCTCGGCAAAATTGCGTCTCGGTGATGGCTCCGTGACCTACCTTGGCTTTGGCGGCACCAACGGACGAGAGTACAGCTCACTTGGTCGTGTCCTCAAAGCGCGAGGTGTCGTGAGCGGACCGGTGACCATCGAAGCCATTCGAAATGCTTATCTTCGGAATCCTGCGGCAGTGACCGCGGCCATGCAACAAAATGAACGATTTGTTTTTTTCCGGGAGACCAGTGCTGATGGTTGGCCCTCCGGATCGCTTGGATTCCAGGTGGAAGCACAAAGATCTTTGGCTACTGACAAAAGTATTTTTCCCCGTGGTGGATTTGTCTATGTTGACACCACCATGAACCGCCAACCATTTGCCCAGTGGATGTTGGACCAAGACACCGGCGGCGCCATCCGGGCACCTGGTCGAGCAGATCTCTACTTGGGAGCTGGCGACCGTGCGACCGCGATGGCTGGTGAGCAAGCCGAAGAAGGCCAGTTGTATTACTTCTTTTTGAAGGATGCCCCACGTTGACCGCAATTTCGACCCAAGGCCTCGAAAAGCGCTATGGCGGTGGAATCCACGCCCTCAGAGGTGTTGACCTGGAGGTTGAACGCGGAGAGATCTTTGGACTCATTGGCCCCAACGGGGCCGGAAAGAGCACCCTGGTCAAGGTCCTTCTGACCATTGTGCGCCGAAGTTCTGGAACCGCGACTTTGCTTGGGCAGCCTGTAGGGCACCGACCCACTCTGGCCAAGGTTGGCTTCCTCCCCGAACACCACCGCATGCCCCGCTACCTCACAGGACGCCAAGCCGTTCTGTACTACGCCAGGCTGCTTGGGATGACCAAACGGGAAAGAGAAAAACGATCTGACGAAATGATCGACATCGTCGGGATGAGTCACGCGGCCCATCGGAAGCTGGGCACGTATTCCAAGGGCATGCAGCAACGCATTGGCTTGGCCCAATCGTTCGTAAACGAGCCCGAATTGGTGGTGCTTGACGAGCCAACCGACGGAGTTGATCCCGTCGGCCGCGTCGAGATCCGAGAAGTTCTGCTTCGCATGCGAGAACGTGGCACCGCAATCTTTCTGAATTCTCATCTGCTTTCAGAACTTGAAACGGTGTGTGATCGAGTGGCGATCATGCTTGACGGAAGCATCCGCCGACAAGGCACCCCTGCGGATCTTGCTGGAGCCCCCCGCTGGCGTCTGGCTTATGAAGGCGAACCTCTGAACGGCCACACCCACAGTGATTTCATTTTCGATGGCGACAACCAAGAGGCGCAACGCCATTTGGACACGGCCCGAAAGGCGCAGCGCGTGGTCACACACTTTGCCCGTGAATCCATTTCACTTGAAGATCTGTTTTTGGCCGAAGTTCGAGACACCCAAGGAGACCAATCATGAGTCTTCTGATTGCCATGTTCATTGACACTTGGCGAGAACTCACGAGCCGGTTCCTTTTCTGGATCGTGCTGGCAATTTCCGCTTTCATTGTGCTCATGCTTTCAAGCGTGGGCTTTGACGAGACCGGCATCAGTCTCTGGTGGGGTATTTCGCATTCGGACCACGAACTCCTTCGTCGGGGTACTCGCAACCTGGAAGTTGTTTACCGAGCTTTCTTCTCAGACGTACTGGTCGGCTTTTGGCTGACATACGCCGCGACCTTTTTGGGTCTCATCAGCACGGCCTCAGTCTTTCCCGACTTCCTGTCTGGGGGCGGCGTGGACATGCTGCTGGCGAAGCCCCGGCGACGCGCGAGTATTTTTATCGCCAAATTCCTCGCCAGCCTCCTTTTTGCCGCCGTACCCGTCACATTGGTGTGCCTTGGCGTGCTGATTTCAATGCGGATGGCACTTGGGATTTGGGAATTCGAAATCTTGTATGCGTTGCCATACGTCTTGCTTTTCTACAGCAGCCTCTTTGCCGTGTGCGTCTTGGTTGGCACCGTCACTCGATCGGCATTGGCCAGTCTCTTGTTAACGGTCGTCATCTGGGGTTTGTTTCTGGCCGCAAGTGCCGTCGAAAGCACCGCCGGATTCGCGTACGACCAAATCCAACAAGACATAGAACGCGTTCAAAATGGTGACGACTCTCCCCGGAAGCGTCGGAGACGAGGACGGCCTCCCCCCCCCGTGGCCGAAGCTGATCTCGATGAATTCGACCGAGACAATCTTGACTCCGAAAGCGAGGAGCTCATTGCAGAATCCTCCCCGGACTCAGTGTTTGATCGGGCCGCCCGGTTGGAATCCCTCGAAGAGTTTGCAGCAAATGCCGCGTTCACTGAAAAAGTTGCCAGCTGGGTTCGATGGCCATTGCCCAAGGGAATTGAAATCATCGATTTGATGCGTGAACGCATCACCCCCGAAGACGACCCCAACTTTTTCATTGCCTTTGGTATGACCATGAGTGGGCAACCCATTGAATTGGCTGAGACCGTTGGCTCGCTGGCTGACCAAGTGACCGACAACATTCTAAATGCTCGGAAAGTTCGGCAAAGTGATGCCTACGTTCTTGGCACCACCGCGTTGTTCCAGCTCATCACTTTGGGATTGGCCATCGGCTGGTTCAGCCGCCGTGACTACTGACGCCCAAGTTCTGCACCGCGATCTCGTGCCGCCGTCAACACTTCCTTGGCCATCGAGTCGATGACTTTATCGAAGACCTCAAGTCCGGCGGCGGTCGTTCCGTTGGGGGTGGTCACGCGTTCCCGAAGGACGGACGGCGAATCTCCTCCCAGCATCATTTGACCAGCACCCGCCGCGGTGGCACGCACCAGAGTCGCGGCATCATCGGGCGACAGCCCCAGTTCGATTGCCGCCGACTCGAGGGCTTCAACAAAGCGAAAGAACCATGCCGGACCGGAACCCGAAACCGCCGTGACCGCATCAAGCAGTGACTCGTCCACTTCGACCACCGCGCCGAGTTCACGGAACATGGAGGCGACCGCATCAAGATCATGCCGAGTTGCTCCAGGGCCAGCCGCAACACCAGTGACCCCTTGACGAAGCAAGCACGGCGTATTCGGCATGGTCCGAATGACTCTTCCCCCACCGCCGAAGGACTCATGCAACACGGAAGCTTTCACGCCCGCCATGACACTGACCACAAGTCCATCGGTGGGACCGAGCGCGGTTGCAACTTCCTGAACCAGCCAGGGCTTGACGGCCAAGATCGTGGTCTTGGCCCCAGAAAGTGAACGAAGCTCCGCGAAAGCCTGACACCCTCGCCTTGCAAATGTATCGCGTCGTTTGGGATCCAAGTCGACCACGCCCACTTGGTCTGGAGCGACCAATCCGGCATCCAAGACGCCTGAGAGCACTGCTCCGCCCATGTTTCCCACACCTACCACAGCCAATTCCAAAGGGTCACCTCCGTTGGGTTAGGATATCGGATAGGAAACGCCCCCCGTGACGACTGCCGCCGGATACCGATTCTCCCTGCCATTCGACGAACCCGTCGAGCAACTCGAGGACCAGATTGCCGCCCTACGTGCCCTTCCCGATGCGGACCGCATGGGAGAAGAGCTGGCCCAGTTGGAGACCGGCCGCGACGCGATGCTTCGCAAGATCTACAGCAGCCTGTCGGCATGGGACACCGTCCGAGTTGCTCGACACCCTTCTCGACCACAGACCCGCGATTACATTCGAATGATCTGCCGTGATTTCAGAGAACTGCACGGCGACCGCCAGTTTGGTGACGATCCTGCCATCGTGTGCGGCTTTGGCCGAATCGGGCAACGCAAGGTCATGATCGTTGGACACCAAAAAGGAAGCACCACGCAGGAAAAGATTCGCTGCCACTTTGGCTGCGCTCACCCCGAGGGCTATCGCAAGGCTCTGCACAAGATGCGACTGGCGGAAAAATTCCGTTTGCCCATTGTTTGCTTGGTGGATACTCCAGGGGCCTACCCCGGCATGAAAGCGGAAGAACGGGGCCAAGCTGAAGCCATTGCCTTCAACCTTCGGGAGATGAGTCGCCTTGAAACGCCGATCGTCTCTTGTGTTATTGGCGAAGGTGGCTCCGGAGGAGCCCTAGGAATTGCCGTTGCGGACCGAGTGGCCATGCTGGCATTCAGCTGGTACTCAGTGATCTCTCCAGAAGGCTGCGCGGCCATTCTCTGGAAAGTGGCGAATGAAGAGACAAATCGCTCCGCCGCCGATGCTCTTCACCTCACGGCGGCCCAAAATCTCAAGAACGGCTTGATTGACGATGTGATCCCCGAACCACTTGGTGGTGCCCACCGGGCTCCAGAACAGGCGGGAGAGGCTTTGGCGGCGTGGATTGACCACTCTCTTGCGGAACTGGACAACGTCCCACCAACCACGCTTCGCCGCCATCGACACGACAAGTTCCGGGCCATGGGACGGGTCGGAACAGTGCACAACGACGCCTAAACAGCGGGAATCCGCCAAATCCGCTACACTTTGGACTTACGAAGCGTTCCCGCTGTCGGAGATCTCGCCTTTGGCCAAACGATCCACCACCACCAAGAAGGCTTCTAATAAGAAGACCACCAAGAAGGCCGCCGCCAAAAAGGCACCGGCCAAGAAGGTGACCAAGAAAGCCACAAAGAAGACCACAGCGAAGAAGGTTGCCAAGAAAGTTCCGGCGAAGAAGGCGACCAAGAAGGTGTCAAAGAAGGCTCCAGCCAAGAAGGCGACCAAGAAGGTCNCCAAGAAGGCTCCAGCCAAAAAGNCAACCAAGAAGGTCGCCAAGAAGGCTCCAGCCAAAAAGACAACCAAGAAGGTCGCCAAGAAGGCTCCAGCCAAAAAGACAACCAAGAAGGTCGCCAAGAAGGCTGACGACGGCAAGTTGCGTCCTACGGGCGGAGCCGCTTTGGCCGCTGCCGCGCGAGGCCGACAGGTGGTCTTGCGAACCGTGGCTGAAGTCGCGGCCCAGCGTTCCCGTGAGAACGAAGACGGAAACGACGGTTACATCATTGTCAACGGTCGCCGGGTACGAGTCGTGCAAGCCAAGAAGTTGCCGGTAAAGAAGTCACGCCGCTCTCGGGCCGTCGTTGCTCCTGCACCTGAAGCAAAGCGTCTCAAGAAAACACCACTCAAAGCGGCAGAACTTCGCGAATACCAGGGCCTTCTTCTCCAGCACCGAGCACAATTGGTTGGGTCAATCCAAGCCAAGGAAGCTTCTGCTCTTGGAGACAATGATATTTCCAAACTGCCGCTGCACATGGCAGACGTTGGCTCCGACGCATACGCCCAAGATCTTGACCTCAATCTCGCCGAGGGCATGCAATCCCGCCTGACTGAGATTGATGGTGCCCTCGAACGCATCCGGGAAAAGTCCTACGGGATTTGCGAACACACTGGCAAGGCGATCCCCAAAAAGCGTTTGAATGCCAAACCATGGGCCCGCTACACCATTGAAGCGGCCAACGCCCTCGGACTCTAAACCCAGGACAGGCTCACTCAGGAGATGTTGTCTTGGTCTGCGCCAACCAAACGCAGAGCGTGTTCCAGTGGGATCAAACATTTGGCAAGGTCATCCGGCAACGGATCCAACGCAACGGCATCCTTGAGGACAAAAGGGCCCACCGCGGTTCGCGTAATGCTGAGACAATGACCGCCCGTACCAAGTTGAACCCCAAGGTCTCGAGCAAGAGATCGCACGTAGAACCCCTTCTCACAGTGGATCTCAAGTTCCACGACCGGCCAGCCACCACCAACACGATGAATACGGTGGACCTGAATTGGCCGAGCCACCATTTCAGGGGTTCGTCCAGCGCGTGCCTCGGCGTAGGCCCGTTTGCCATTCACCCGTATGGCACTAAACACCGGCGGGGTTTGCATGATGGTTCCGACATATTTCTCCAGAACAGAATCTATGGCAGCTTCTGTTGGTGGAACATCCACCGGCACCGGCTCCGCCTCGGCTTGGGTGTCATCGGTGGCAGTAAAGGCCCGAAGATCAATCTTGGTCCGATAGCGTTTGTCGGTCCCCATAAAATGCGGAATGGATTTGGTCGCAGGTTTGCCGCAGGCCAACACCAAAACGCCATCAGCAAGGGGATCAAGTGTGCCCGCATGCCCCGTTTTGATACCACCGAGAGTACGGCGAACGATCGAAACCGCCCGCATGGAACTTGGACCCACGGGCTTGTTCAGCACCAGGATTCCCGGTGATGGTTGGCTTGCATCCGGCATGCGTGTAGACTACGACGCTTCGATGGACAGGTGTCCGAGTGGCTTAAGGAGCAGCATTGGAAATGCTGTATACGGGTAACTGTATCGGGGGTTCGAATCCCCCCCTGTCCGCTCAACGGGTGATGGAAGCATTGCCCACGCACGCCTTTGGCGGGCGACAATTTGATTGACGGGCTGTAGCGCAGTTTGGTTAGCGCGCTTGACTGGGGGTCAAGAGGTCGGAGGTTCGAATCCTCTCAGCCCGATTGGCGATTCTTTGCCCCGTGCATGTCCCAGTATTCTCCAGTCTCATTCCTGGAGAAATCACATGAACAACAACATCATCCCCGCGTGCATCATCGGTGCTGGCCTGTTTGCCGTTGCCTTCAAGCCTGCCCCCCAACCTGCCCCAATCCCTCAGGCCGAGCCTGTTGCCGTTGCTACCGCCAGTGTCACTGGGCCAAGTGAGCCGGTGATTGTTTGGTACCAAAGCACAACAGTCGGGAAACTCGCAACGCCATCATCGACTGAAATACCCAGCGTGATCTACAGCAGAGCTTGGTCTGATGGGACAATTGAAGCAAAGTATGCCTTCATGAACAGATCGCTTACTAAATTTAATAATGGCAACTGCGACCTAGACATCATTGAGACTGATTGTTCTTCTGAAATGGCTGTCACATCTGATTGGTTCATCATCTCCTCCCCCCAAATGGCCTGCCGCACCGACATCAACGGCAACGGAGAGATTGAGTTTGGTGACCTGCTGGCCGTCTTGAACCAATGGGGTGACCAAGCAACCTGCCCAGACACTGTTCAGCTTCAATGCGGGCTTGATGGAATTTGAAAGGGGTATCTAAATGATGACAACTATTTGCTT
>PAFA01000099.1 GCA_002700845.1 Phycisphaerae bacterium
CGAGCGGAAGCGTTTGCTCCCGGTTGAGTTGGTTGAGGAAGAAGCCCGTTTGCAGAGTGAAGGTCAGGGGGTCTGGGCCAAAGCTCGAGAGGCCTCTGAATTCAGTCAGTTTGCCCCAGTGCTTGAGCGCATTGTTGATCTGCTTCGCCGAAAGGCAGAGTGCTACGGCATTCCAGATGGCGGTGAGCCTTGGGATGCTTTGGCTGAGGACTATGAACCTGGTTGTACGGCCGCTGAAGTTGACGCGGTCTTTGGTCCCCTTGAATCACGTCTTCGTGAACTCGTGGCCAACATCACTTCGGCAGCAGATTCGCCATGCGATGCATTCAATCGTGTCCAATTTGATCGTTCCACACAAAAGGCTTTTGTACGCCGTATGGCGGAGGGGATCGGCTTTGACTTCAATCGGGGGCGGCTGGACACCTCGACCCATCCTTTCTGTTCAGGAACCCACTGTGGGGATGTACGCCTCACCACAAGGTTCCACGACGACAACATCTTGGATGCCTTGGGTTCAACTTTGCATGAATGTGGACATGGTATTTACGAGCAAGGGTTGCGAGGTGATTCCATCGGTCTTCCAACTGGTGACTCCATATCGTTGGGCATTCACGAGTCGCAAAGCCGCATGTGGGAAAACCAAGTTGGGCGTAGCCAGGCGTTTTGGACTTGGGCTACACCTCTGGCTCATGAGATCTTGGGTAAGGGTGCTCAAACTTTTGATGCCAATGCCTTGTATCGCGCGGCCAATGTCGTCGCACCTGGCTTCATTCGGGTAGAAGCAGACGAAGCCACTTACAACCTGCACATCATTATCCGCTTCGGATTAGAACGGCAGTTGTTGAAGGGTGACTTGGCAATTCAAGATCTTCCAGAAGCCTGGAACGCGCGGTATCGAGAGTTGATTGGAGTTGAAGTTACGGATGACGCCAAAGGGTGTTTGCAAGACATTCACTGGTCCATGACCGCAATGGGATATTTTCCGACATACACCTTGGGCAATCTGCACGCTGCCCAGTTGTTTGAAGCGGCTTGTTTGGCAAAGCCTGGACTCGTTGATGGGTTTGC
Organism: Phycisphaerae bacterium; assembly: GCA_002700845.1. Lineage (GTDB taxonomy): Bacteria > Planctomycetota > Phycisphaerae > Phycisphaerales > SM1A02 > UBA8653. Next base: position 1,069 of record PAFA01000099.1, read on the forward strand.
TCGAGGTGAATTTACACCGCTTCGAGAGTGGCTCAACACCAATGTTCATGCTGAGGGGAAGCGGTATGGCGCATTGGAATTGACGGAGAAACTCACCGGAAAGCCACTTTCAGCCGAACCACTGATGCGACATCTTGAGGAAAAGTTGCTCCCGCTTTACGGGTTGGCTTGATCTTATTTGGGATCGTTCAGCTCTTGAGTGCGGTTGAAATTTTGGCGCAGTCGGTGAGGATTTCTCTCATGCGCTCCAGCGGCTGAACGGTAGCGCCATCGCTTGCGGCCTTGTCCGGATCCGGATGGCACTCAATAAACAAAGCGTCGACGCCAGCTGCAACTGCAGAACGTGCCAACAATGGGGCCATCTCTGGTCGGCCTGCGGTGACGCCCGCCCCCGCGCCAGGACGCTGGGTGGAGTGTGTGACATCAAAGCAGACCGGTACCCCAAAGTCACGCATTTCAGCCAAGCCAGTGAAGTCGTTGATCAATCGGTTGTATCCAAAAAAAGTACCGCGTTCAGTAAGCATGGTTGCGCGGGCATTTTCCAATTTGCCAAGGACCCCAGACATTTCCGCGGGAGACATGAATTGTCCCTTTTTGACATTCACAGCGCATCCCGTGTTCGCGGCGGCTTGAAGCAGGTCGGTTTGTCGGCACAGGAAGGCCGGAATCTGCAAAAGGTCTACGGCTTCAGCCGCGGACTGGCATTGTTCCGGGAGGTGGACATCGGTAGTTACTGGACAATTGAGCGTCGAGCCGATTCGGCGTAGTTCATCGAGTCCTGCTTCAAGGCCGGGGCCTCGGTTGGACCCCAAACTTGACCGGTTGGCTTTGTCGAACGAAGCTTTGGCGATGAATTGCATCCCCAGTTCTTTGCAGATTGCCTGAACGGTCTCGCAGGTTCGAAGAGCCAGATCATTGGGCTCCAACACGCAGGGGCCTGCGATAATGGTGAGTGGGGAATCCAATCCAATACGAACGCCGTTCAACTCGAGTGGTTGCATGGTGAAAGCCTACCTCCGTCGCCTTTTTGAAGTCGGTTTGTCAGGGTCCTGCGGTTTGTACCAAGCTGGATGTCCCCAACTTGGAGTTGTGGGTTGGCGGGTTCAAAAGTGGATTCATGTTGATTTGACTGAGAGGCCCCATGAACCGATTGCCCCGAGAACCTGAAGCTTTTGGCGAAGCAATTGTTCGAGAAATGCTGCGATTGCGGCCCGACCGAAGCATTGAATTTTCTGGTCCTCTGGATGTGGTGGCAGATGGCCATCATTTGGACCTTTCGCACTTGTACCGAATGGTTTGGCAACAACCCAAGCAAGGCCAGCACATCGTCACCCAGTACTTGGATCGTTTGGAAGCGATGCGTTCTGCCGAAGCAACGGAGGTTCCGTTTGCGGTGGCTCGCACAAGAATTATGCCAAGAATCCAGCCTGAATCCATCTTCCAAAAACTTGATCGGGAACAGGTCGCCCACTCGCCTTTCGTCAATGGCACGGTCATTGTGTATGTGCTTGACCTGCCAACAGCCACCGTGAGTTTGACAGTCGATCAGTTGCTGGGCTGGGGGATTGATCCTTCCCAAGCTGACGTACTGGCCCGAAGAAATATGATGCGACATCGAGATGCCCCGCGGATCATTGATTCTCGAGAAGGTGGTAAAGCCGCACTTTTCTGCCGGAGAGATGGTTACGACGCATCACGTTTGCTTGCCGAAGACCTGCATGAGCGACTGTCACCCATCTTGGGAGGGGATTTCTTGGTCTCGCTCCCATCCCGAGACACTTTTTTGGCGATCTCTACGGAAGTCTCGGATTTTGTGATCCGGATGCGTGAGCGGGCCCAAAACGACCACCGTCGCTTGCCATATCCCATTTCCCCTGATTTCTTCCACGTCTCACGTGATGGCGTCAGCGGAACCCTCCGGGAAGCGGCGTAAGGCTGGCAAGAACAGCGAACAGGCGTCACAATCTCAAAACGTGCGTGTTTTGGTCATCGACAACTACGACTCCTTTACCTGGAACTTGGTCCATCTGGTGCATCATGTGCGACCCGATGTTGAGGTTCGGGTTGAGCGGAATGACGCCATCAGCATCTCGGATGCCGATTCTTGGCAGCCGAGTCATTTGTTGATCTCACCCGGCCCGTGCACGCCGGCAGAGAGTGGTTGCAGCCGCGTCATGCTTTCACACTTTGGCGGCCGCATCCCTGCACTTGGCGTGTGTCTAGGTCACCAGTCGCTGGCTGATGTCCACGGTGGGACCGTTGATCGAGCGTCCCGTTTGATGCATGGCAAGACAAGCCCAATTCATCACAACAACAAGGGGATACACGCGAATTTGCCCAATCCATTTACCGCGATGCGGTACCACTCTTTGATCGTGGAGCGATCAGATCTTCCTNCGGAACTTGAGGTCACTGCGTGGACGGAAGAAGGTGAGATTATGGGGCTNCAGCGTCCNGGGTCTTCAGGTCAATATGCTATCCATGGTGTTCAGTATCACCCTGAGTCGTTTCTTACGCAAAGTGGTGATCTGCTTATGAACAACTTTTTGTCTGAGGAACCTGAATCATGATTGTTCGATCCGTCTTGCTCTCGATTTCGATGCCATTTTCGGTTTTGACGTCTGCTTCTGCCCAAGATATGGCTGCGATGTACTCGCAAGGCATGAAGCTTGACTTTGATCTCAAAGCTCGATGTTCTTCCATCATGCCTTCCTTGCAGTGGCAGAGGGACATCACTTTTGCAGAAGACCTGCCAGTGAATGAAGGCAAGGGCACGACTTCTTTGGCTCTGGATTTGCTGCGACCAAAGGCGCCTTCAGAGGCACCACGTCCATTGGTGCTCTTTGTTCATGGTGGAGGCTGGACATCTGGTAACCGATCAATGGGTGAAGGATTTTTACCCCTCTTTGCTGGCGGCGGCGCGGTTGCAGGCACACTTTCATACCGGCTTTCTCGGGCCGCGCCCTATCCCGCAGCTTTGGAAGATGTGGCCGCGGCAGTGGCATGGATTCGAACGCATGCCGATGAATTTGGCATTGATCCGGACCGGATTGGAATTTGGGGACATTCCGCGGGTGCTCACTTGGCGGTACACACTGCGGTTTTTGACCCGTCCCGTGCAGAAGGCATTCGCTGTGCGGTTGGAGTCTCAGGCCCGTACAACCTTTTGCTGGAAGAAAATGCCTCGATGTTTGGTGAGATGATGGTGCGAAATTTCCTCCGCGATCCCAAAGATCCATTGGGGACAGGGCCAGGTGCTGAAGAAGCTATCCGAGGCCGGGGACGTGAGGCTTCTCCAATCAACCATCTTGATGATGCCGATCCGCCACTTCTTTTGATTCAGGGAGGGAAGGACACGGTGTGTGCGGCAGCGCAAGCTCGAGAAATGGCTGGGGCTGCCATGAATGTTGGTCTGGAAGTAAACCTTGGGTTCTATCCTGAGATTGGACATGTCCCCACTGAGCCAGATGTCTTTAGAACCATGGCTCGGTTCTTTGATCGCCACCTCGGAACCACCTGTTCGGCTTTTTTTGATTCGATTTGGCCGCTGGAGCCACCAGCCCTTGATGCTTCGCAAGCCAAAGAAATGGAACAGTAAATACCATGCACGCCACTTTGCCCAAACCCATGCTTGCTGCCGCTACCGCGCTCTTTCGTCTGAAAGGACATCATGCTGGTGGTCTTCTTCTTGGCTGGCCTGGTTCGGCTTATGAACTTCAACTTGGCTGTGAGCATGAAATCTCTCCCACTGCCAACGCCAGAGTTCAGGGGGTGGTGTTTGCCCGCGGCTTACGGTTCCATCCCGCCAGTGCAGGGGGATTGTTCGTAGAGCCTTCCGATGGTGAGCCTCGTATGCTTGCCGGTCGAATTGTGTGTACCGATCCAGAGAATGCATTGGTCGTTTTAAAAGCGCCAATGCCGATCCTGGTCAGTATGCCCGTAGGGCAGGATTGGTCTATTTTGACCGAGGGTGCCATGGTCAACGGCCACGTTGAATCTGGCGCGGGTTTCTTGCCCAACATCAACGAATAGGTCAATTCTCATTGGGGAAAGCCATCAGCTTTCCACGAGTGTGTGGCTGCAGGCCTAGCCCTTTTCTGGGAGGGGGGCAGGAGAGATCGGTTGATCTTGCGAAATCTCAGCGAGAAGTCGCTTCACCACATCCTCTACCCGGCTTGGTTGAAGCCCACAGGCCCGAACGATCCCTTTATGGTCGACGACCAAGTATGTGGGCCAATATCGCAGCCGGCATGCCTTCGCGCTGGTACCAGACTTGGTCTCAGTGTTCATCACATCGACGGCCATTGGGTATTCCGCTTTGAGTGGTTTGACCACTTGTTCGATGCGATCTTTCCCCCGTCGTGCATCATGGATACCAATCAAGACGAAGGGCTGGTCTTTGTACTTGTTGGCCATCTCGACGTTCTTGGGAAGTGCTTTCCGGCACGGTCCACACCACGTTGCCCAAAAGTCAATCACCATGACTTTGCCCTGATTGTTGTTTACGTCAACCGGTGCTCCTCGCCAATTTTCCAAGGCAAGTTTTGGCAGAGGTTTGCCTTCCAAGGCAACATTGTCGTCATATCGCTTCCCAGCTTTGGTGTAGAACCAATTGGTGGGAAATTCGGAGCTGACTTTTGTGACCTCAGGTGCAGCAATTGGTTTTTTCATTGGAACCAGCGGCGTTGCGGGAACGCTTTGGGGTGGTTCGAGCAGAATGCAAAGCAAGAGGGCAAAGATGGTCATGGCTTGGGTCCTTCTGCGTCAACAATACTCAGCCCAGCAACAAATGCCAGCCAATCGTCCCGGGCAGCATCGACGGTGCCTTCAGGGCCCGTCAATCGGATGTGCAAGATGTCTCTTCCAGGAACTCGAACAATGGCAGCCAGGAATGCCATGCCTTCCCGGGGGCTTGGCATACCCATACCTTGGTAATTCCCACGAAGTTCGACCAGTGTGGTGGGGAACGGAGCTTCTGGCATGGGATCCACAACCGCTTGCCCAGGACCTCCAGTTGGCTCTTGAAATTGTCCTTCCCAACGATCGATATTGGCCTCATCGCTTCCGCCGATTCCGGCGAAGATTGCGAGTTCACCTTGGTCTCCACCGCCGCTTGCGGGCACGACGAAGGTCGCAGCTCGGAAGGCACGAGGTTCTGGCCGCAGGGTCCAACTGGCCGGGATTGGGGCACTGAGCCCGGCAAAAGTTGCCTGAGTGGTGCCATTGGTACTCGGAGTAGGAAGCTTTCTTGGGGACTTGGCATCATCCGATTCTGCGGAGGTCTCCCCAATTGGTGCTGGAATTGATTGGGTCTGGGGTTCTGGAATGTCCCCGACATCAATGGGCCGCTCAGAATCACATGCTGCAAGCAGCAACAACAGTGCAATAGAAATCCTCATATGTCTATCGTACGGTTCAATATGGACCAGAGTTGCGAACTCCGAACCAAAGTACTCCTGACGCCCGATCTGGCGTCTGGCAGTGGTGTGTGCTGGAGAGATGGTTTGGTTACTGGATTTGCCCCCGAAAAAGGTGAACAAGTGCCATGCATTGTGCCTGCGTTCGTGGATCCACATGTCCATCTTGTTCTCGCCGCTCGGCATGTCAACCAGGTGGACTTCTCAGATTGCTCTGGGCGTGCAGAATTTGTGGCCCGGCTTCAGTCTGCCCATCAGGATCAGCCGGATGGTTGGCTGATTGGGGGCGGATGGGATGCCGGTCGCCTCGGGGTCGCTCCGGATCGTTCATGGCTTGATGTTGTTGGATTCCGACCGTGTGTACTTTGGAGCCGAGACATCCATGTTGCGGTGGTGAACGATCCTGTCTTGGAACGTCTTGATGTTTCGCCGATCGACGGTGGGGTTTTTGGCCGAGATGCTGCGGGGAATCTAAATGGTCAACTCGAGGAAGCGGCCGCATGGCATCGGCTGAACCCAATCATCCCCGAGCCTCAAGCCTCAGCTGATCGAACTGCGGTCGAGCAGGCTGTGGCCTTGCTGCATGCTCAAGGTATTTTGGGAATTGGTGCAATGGAATACTTTCGGCATGTCCAGAGTGTTCTTGCTCCACACGTTCCAGATCTTGATGTTTCAATCACTCTTCTCGATCGATCAGATGATTTGAATCCTGCGGCTCTTCGTGAGGAATTCGAAAAAAACACGAGCTTGATTTTGTCTGGCTTGAAATCCTTTGCTGACGGGACTCTGGGATCTCGTACCGCGTGGATGCATGATCCTTGGGCCGATGGGTCTTCATCGGGGTGGGCGTTGGATCACACGGCGGAAGGCACTCTGGCGAGCTGGGCATCTTTGGTACGGGCTGCTGGTCTTGATCCCGCAGTCCATGCCATCGGTAGTGCAGCGGTTGATGCGGTGTTGTCAGCCTTTGAGCAAGCTGGAATTGATGGAGGACGGGTGGAGCACGCTCAGTTTGTTCGTGATGCTGATCTCTCCCGTGTCCGGGGGCATTGGTGTTCAATGCAACCCACCCACCATGTGGACGATGCTCGCGAGATTCGGCGGTGTGCTGACCCAAATTTGGCTTTTCGTTATCGATCGTTGGCCAACGCCGGCGGAAAGTTGGCCTTCTCCAGTGACTGGCCAGTGGTTTCGCCCCAGCCGCTTCATGCGATGTTTGAAGCCATTCGGCTGGATCGATCTGAGTCCATCGACGTGATGACTGCTTTGCGTGCGGTTACGACCGAAGCTGCTCGTATGGTTCGCCTTCCAGATCCGAGCCTCCGGGTCGATGGACCCGCCTCCTTTGTTGTTCTTGACGAAGACCCCCGTGAAGCACTACCACGCGGTCGCGTGCCAGAAGTTTTGGCCACCGTGAGACATGGGCAACTGGTTTATGGTGGGTTGCCATGAGATCGCAGGTTGAAGCATTACGTGATGTTCTGGTTCGTCAGAACTGGACCATCTCAACCGCTGAGTCGTGCACGGGTGGAATGTGTGCCGCCGCATTGGTGGATCTTCCGGGATCCAGTTCATGGTTTCCCGGGAGTGTGATCGCCTACGACAACTCCATCAAGAAGTCATTGTTAAACATTTCGGAACCGATGCTTCTTGAGCATGGCGCAGTCAGTGAGCCGGTCGCCATTGCGATGGCCCGTGGTGTCCGAAAGCTGTGCGGCACCACCGTTTCGTGTTCGACAACGGGGGTGGCGGGACCTGGTGGCGGCACGTTCGAAAAACCTGTCGGTACGGTTTGGATCGGTATCGCCACTCCAGATGGGTGTAAAGCCAAGCGTCTTCAATTGAATGGCGATCGAAACGCTATTCGTGAACAGACGGTGCAAGGTTGCTTCAACTTTCTCTTAGAGAACATCAAGGCGTGAACCAAGTGCTCATTGGATTTGGGGCAAACCTTGGCGATCCCGTCGTAGCGTTTGGATCGGCGTTGGGTGATCTTCTCATGAACAGGGTTTTGTTCAGCGCGAATCCAAGTTCGATCTTCTCCACCGCCCCGGTAGGCGGCCCTTCCCATCAGCCCAATTATCGCAATGCTGTGGTGGCTGCGAAGACCCCGTGTGGCCCCCGCGAATTGATGGTGCGACTCCTTGAGGTCGAGCGACAATACGGACGTGATCGAGAGCATGAAGTTCGCTGGGGGCCAAGGCTTTTGGATTTGGACCTCATCGCTTTTGGTGAGGTTTGTTGTTTGGTTCCAGGGTTAGAACTACCCCATCCAAGGGCGCCAGAGCGACCATTTGTGCTCGGGCCAGCGGGCACCTTGCCATTGAACGAGATTCCGAAGGCAATTCGGGATTTCGTTCGATCCTTTCCAGCGTCTTGGCCGAAAGAACAGATGGAACAGGAGATTTTCCCGTGTTAATGAGTGTGCTTTCTCTTGGTATTTGCCTTTCGATGCTTGAAGACCTGCGTGATGAACCAGCAGGGCCTGTTGATTTTCAAACTGATCCTGCTGAATTGGCAGCAGCCAGATTTGAAGCCGTTCGCAACGCCATTAGGGAGCGTTCGGTCTATGTGCTGGAGTTGACTGAAACAGTCCAGTTGGCCAGTCTTGAACCAACGGTGAGCCTTCAATTTTTACGTCGAAATCAATTCGATTTCGAGTTGGATACACCAAATACAACTGCGGTTCTCTTGGACAATCGATTCGGCTTTATGAATTCGACAAAGCCTCAGCGTTGTGTATGGCGCCCAGTCCAAGATTCTTTCTTTGATGAAATTGGACGCCTCAAATCCGTTGTGACCACTTTTTTGGCTTTGCATTCAGACACGCCCACGTCAGAAATTTTATTGAAGTGTGCCCTTGGCTTGGACAAGTCTCTGAAGTTTGGCGAAACCGTCGAAGTGGTTCACAAAGACCATGGTCGATTAGATCGATTGGTACTTGAGACCGAACGAGGGTCAACATTTTGGGATATTCATCCCGAGACCAACTTGGTTATGGCTGTTTCAACGAAATATGCTCCGCCAGAGACTCCAGAATCATTTCTTATCCAACGCACCATTGAATGCAATTGGTCTTTCCCCGACCGGATCGAACCCGCTATTGCCTTTGACCCGGAAGACCGAATCCAGTACCCAACGGTTGAGAGCGTTTTTACCTGGGAATCTTTAGAAACGGGTCAGCTTCCAACTGGTGGTATGCCCGGTGACCCGTTTCCAATCGTTCAGTTGAACACTCTTTCAGGAGAACCCTGGTCTTCAAAGGTGGTTTCAGGGAAAAGTCATCTCTATCTCTTTTGGAATTCTGAAAACTACCCGCAACGTATGTTTATTCGTTCACTGCAAGGGCTGCAAAACAACCCCAAGGGTTGTGACATCACATGTATTAATGTCGCCGAGCCCGGCGCTGTTGAAGCCGATCGTTGGCGAAAGGCTTCCGAGGCATTTGCCAGTCTCAGAGTTCCCGGTGCCAGAAGCTTATTTGACCCTACGGTTAATCTGTACAGCGGTCTTCAAATCGGTAAGTTGCCCATCCTTATACGAGTGGGTGAAGACGGCGTCATTGCTGACCGCTGGGACGGTGAATTGCACCAAAACATTGCCGCAATCATGAATGCTGTTCTTGCTGATTAAGTTGTTTGTCTCGTGTGATCAAATAGTCATCGTTTTTCACAATGAATCTTGATGTCGACCCAGAAATCCGGGCCCAAGGTCCGCATCAGTCCAAGTGAACTGATGCGGAGAGAAGAGAGAGAGTTGTCGACCCAGAAATCCGGGCCCAAGGTCCGCATCAGTCCAGGTGAACTGATGCGGAGAGAAGAGAGAG
>PAFA01000100.1 GCA_002700845.1 Phycisphaerae bacterium
GAACCGAAGATTCGGGCCGAGAATGGGCACAACGCTTCATTCGAAGATCCATGCTTCGAATACTTACCAGCTTGCCCCCAGGTAAAGTCCGGTTCACGATCGTTGACCCCGTTGGCCTTGGACAATCTCTATCTGCTTTTATGCACTTGGCCGATGCTGACGACCGATTGGTCAGCAGCCGTATTTGGACCGACCAGCGTCACATCGAACAAGCCCTGGTGGATCTCACGGATCACCTCGAAAACGTGATTCAGAAATACCTTCGCAATGACTACGAAACGATTGCCGAATACAACAAAGCCGCCGGGGAAATTGCCGAGCCCTACCGATTCTTGGTGCTTCAGGACTTCCCAACAAACCTTTCAGAAATTTCCGCCAAGCGTCTGGCCTCGCTCCTCACGTCTGGCCCCCGTTGTGGCATCTTTACGCTCATCCATCAAGATCGCCGGCTAGAACTGCCCCGCGGTTTTGACGATGCCGTTCTGGAACGGGGTACCTGGATCTTGGAACAACGTGGAGAATCATTTCACCCCGCAGATCCTGAACTCGCTGATCTGAAAGTTGAGCTTCAAGAAGAAATTGAAGATGAACATGCAACAAATGTCATACAAGCCGTAGGCGCTGCGGCGATTGATGCATCTCGGGTTGAAGTCCCCTTTTCTGCCGTGCAGCCGACGGAAGCTGAAACCTGGAGTCGCAACTGTGACGACGAGTTGGTGATCCCACTGGGCCGATCCGGAGCAAAGAATCTCCAAGAACTTCGTCTTGGCCGAGGAACCAGCCAACATGCCCTCATTGCTGGCCGCACTGGTTCAGGCAAGTCGACCCTGCTGCACGTACTCATCACCAATGCCGCTTTGTGGTACACCCCTGATGAATTGTCCCTGTATTTGGTCGACTTTAAGAAGGGCGTCGAATTTAAAACGTACGCCACCCGCGATCTCCCCCATGCAAAAGCAGTTGCGGTTGAATCAGATCGAGAATTTGGGCTCTCAGTTCTAGAACGTATTGACGCTGAGTTGGTCGAACGTGGTGAGATTTTCCGTAGACTTGGCGTTCAAAACCTACCTGGATACCGAGCACTGCCGAACCAAAAAGCCATGCCCCGGGTCCTTCTGGTCATCGATGAGTTCCAAGAACTCTTTGTCGAAGATGACAAATTGGCACAAGACGCCTCACTTCTTTTGGATCGAATTGTCCGGCAGGGCCGGGCGTTTGGCATACATGCAATCATGGGATCACAAACTCTGGGTGGTGCATACGCGCTGGCTAGAAGCACGATGGGACAGATGCAAATTCGAATCGCTCTGCAATGTTCGGAGTCAGATTCGTATCTCATCTTGGGCGAAGAGAATGGTGCTGCCCGATTGCTCGGACGACCAGGAGAAGCGATCTACAACGATGCTGGTGGTGATGTCGCCTCGAATTCTCCCTTTCAGATTGTCTGGCTTGATGATGGCGAACGTGATCGAGTACTGGCCGGTATTCGAACCCATGCCGGACCAGAATTCTCCCGCGAAGAACCCCTGGTGGTCTTCGAAGGATCCGCGCCAGTACGAATCGAAGAGTCGGTGGGCCTCAAGCATGCCTCACCAGAACAAGGACCTCGTTTATGGCTTGGAGAGCCGGTCGCGATACGAGGACCAGTCGGCGTATCCCTGAAACGCCAAGGCGGGGCGAATCTTCTTCTGGTTGGTCAGCAGCCTGAATCGGCCACCGGCTTGATCGCCGCATCGATCGAATCATTGGCAAAAACGCTTCCTGAATCAACGCCTGAACGAGTGGTGGTGGTTGACGGCACCCCGACTGAAGATGCGCTTTCAGATCGACTGAAAAACATAGCCTCTCAGTACCCGGGGATTGTCACAAAGTCTTGGCGAGAGGCCGACGAAGCAGTGGAGTCGTTTCACCGTGAACTCAAAGAACGACTTGCCTCTGGCAATGAAGATGAATCAACCAGGGTCTTGGTCCTACACGGTCTACATCGATTCCGTGGACTCCGGACGGTTGAAGATTTCTCTTTCGGTTCCGACGATGGACCACCAAGTCCAGACAAACAATTCGAGGCATTGCTGCGTGATGGCCCCCCCGTGGGTTTACATGTCATCACCTGGTGCGATTCCGTGACCAACCTCAATCGAACCATTGGACGCGGGACCTTGCGCGACTTTGAACTCAAAGTGCTCTTGCAAATGAACGCGGCAGATTCAAGCCTTCTGGTTGATGCCCCAACGGCTTCTCAACTTGGAGGCGAGAGAGCGTTGCTGTCCATCGAGGAGACCAACCAACTTGAGAAGTTCCGGCCATACCAGCTTCGGAATTCTTGATCAGTCTGAGTCAAAAAGCGTCTGAAGAATGGCATCTTTTACGAAGCTCATTGGCCTTTCTTCCCCTGCTTGATCGCAGCCGAGTAGCACCGGCCGATGCTCAGGACTTGCGTGGGGTCGACCATGTGAACCACCAACCAATTCGGGGCGGATTGGAATCACGTCAAACAAGGTTCGGAAGCCAAGTTTCTTGGCGGCCAACTTGGCTCCAATCTTCAAGGTGGTGCTTAATCCGGGTTCCACGAACAACTCACAGGGGTCGTATCCCGGCTTATTGTGGATATCGACCGTGCGTGCATAATCGGGCGCTCGATCATCATCTTCCCACCAGTCATACGTAAACCAAGCCCCAGATTCGGCGACCAAAACCAGATCACCCGCCCGGGGATGGTCCAAATCACCCCGAGCCTGTCCGGTTAGCACCTCAGCAATGCCATCGACTTCAGACAACTTGCCGCAAAGTTGATTTAGATCGCCGCCCGCAGGCAAGTACACCTGAGCAACTTGATGATCGGCCACCGCAAAAGCGGACGATTCGCCAGGATCCAAATATTCCCGCCCTTCCTCAATACGAAATTTGAGGTGGCCCAGATTACGAAGAATGCGGTTGATCCGAACTGGTTTGCTTACGGGCTCAATTCCGTACTCCGAGACAACGAGAACACGACGCCCCAATTGATGCATGGCTTGGATGAAGTCACCAACAACTTGGTCCAGTTCGCCGGCCGCCTGAATAGATCTCGGATCCGAAGGCCCATAACGCTGAAAGTCGTAGTCCAGATGTGGAAGATATGTCAGGGTCAACGTGGGATCATGCTTCTCCACGACGTATCGCGTTGCTTCGGCAATCCACTGAGTTGACTTCAGATTGGCGGTCGGCCCCCAAAAGTTGAACAAGGGAAAGGTTCCCAGTTCGCGTTGCAGCGCATCACGAAGTGCCATAGGCCTCGTGTGGATATCAGGAAGCTTTCTGCCATCAGCACGATATTGCGGCCGAGGGGTGGCCGAGAATTCAACGTCGGCGTGCATGTTGAACCACCAAAACATTTTTGCCGTTGTGACTGACGGATCACGTCGACGGGCGGCTTCCCAAACTTTTTCTCCGTGGACCAAGTGATTGGACTGCTTCCAAAATCGGACCTCAGCCTGGTCACGCTCGTACCAGCCATTGCCAACCACACCATGTTCTGCCGGAGAAAGCCCGGTCAGCATCGTTGCTTGCGCACTACATGTGACCGCCGGTAAGACCGGCTGCAATGCGGTCACCGGGCCCAGCGCGGCCAGGTTGGGCATGTGCGCTAGTGCGGCCTGATCAAGGCCGACCACATTCAGAACAACCGTTGGGTTGGGCATGACATCAGTCTCTCAGGTTGGGGGTACAAAACGCTGCAAGAGGCGAGAAAGAACAAAACAAATACTGGCCAAGGCCATGGCAGGGACGTGCAAGACCCACGAAGCAATCACCAAATCAACGACTGAGAAGCCCGCAATCCACCCCCCAATCGCTTGGCCTGGCTGCGGGCTCCGGCGCTTCCGTTCACAAGCAATTTCCCAAATGACCCAACCCAAGACGGCCAACATCCCGGGTGCCTCGATCCAATCCATCAAAGTGGCTCCCGGAACGTCAAGAGCAATAAAAACGCCAATTGGGATCAATCGAACCAGAGGAACCAAGCCGCCCGGTCCCGGCCGTTCACGATGCTCCTGACTGGCTGCCAGGGTAATCGCGGCACCGGCAGCAGCATGGGCGATGGTCAGAGTCAAGACCGGTGGAGTTGAGATCCCGCTGGCACCATCTCCCAGCATGGCCGCGGCCAAAAGCACGGCCATACCACGGCATGTCCCCAGCAGGACTGCCGCCAGCCATGGGGATGATTTGTGACACCAGGAATACAAAACAATAGCCCCGACCAAGACCAGAGCTTCAGTCCGGGCTGTACTTCCGGCCATTCCCAAGCAGATCACACCACACATCCCTGCGGCCAAAATCACGTCTAGCCGTGACACAACCCCAAGGGGAAGAGGACGATCTGGATTGTGCTGCTGATCAAATCGAACATCGAAGACATCATTCAAAAACATCCCACCGATGTACGCGGCAACCAATGCAAGACCAACACCAGCCACGCGAAGCGGCTCCCCCCCGTCGCCGTAGAGAGCCCAGGCGCCGGCCAATGCCGAGAGCGCGGTTGGGGCATTGCCCAACCTTGCAAGTTGCAGCCACGCACGAGCCTTCATCAACTCAATGACTCCAATTCAAGCACGATGCCCTCTACGAGTGGTGGACGGACGGACTCAGGAAGTACGGACCACGCGTAGGTCTCAACTTCAACAATCCGGTCCTGATCGAACGGAAGCGCGGAGAGAGCACGTTGGATTTCGTCGCGAGTGGTTTGCAATGGCCCCACCTGATCAAGATGAACGGGCACATGAAAGTGCACTCGAGCAGTCCCCTGACATAGATCAAGCACTTCGGTTAAGTCTTCAAAACGCTGAAGACCCGATTCAGACTCCACCGAAGCCTGATGCAGCCACCTTGGCTCATCCAATTGGGTTAAAAATTGTCGCTGCTCCGCCACTGAAAGATCAACCTCAGGGACACTGGAACATTGAACTTTGCCAATCCGAATCTCCGCATCGATATACGTTTTGATGGCGTGGCTTTGTGACTCCCGTACCACGGCGGCATGACAAACATCGTGACAGACGCCCAAATGCCGACGGATCAATGGGTCGTCTCCGAGCTGATCAAACAAGCGAACGACATCCGAAGCTGACTCCAGCAAACAGTCGGGCTCAGGCTCCAGATCAACAACCACGCGAACTCCCGATGACGCTTCAAGGTCGGCAAGGACGAGGACCAACTTTTGCAGATGACGAACAGCAGAAGGTAAGACACCTGTGGTGAGTTCCTGGTGTCCAATCGGAACCGTGGAGATCTCACGAACGGGTCCAGAACCAATTGCCACCAATACTTCTGCCAAACGCTGGGTGTACGCCAGACGCTCAGGATCTCCCCAGTGAGGTCGATAGACAGAGCGCTTCACGACTGGAGCATGAAACGAGGATTGCGGAAAACCGTTGCAGCCGCGAACGACAGCACCCACTCGATCCAGATCATCTTGTAAGGATTTCACATTCGGATCTGAAACCACTGCGTCGGTCAACCAGAGCCCAATTTCAATAGATTCACGACCAAGACGTTCCCGCACCTCACGAACGGGACCGTCCAGCATGGACCTGATATCCACCAGAGTCTCCGCCGAATGCACATTGGTGCAGTATCCAATCACACGGTAAGCGTACGAAGCATGAAGCGATGACGTTCAATCGCTTTGGAGATCTGGCCAAAACAAATTTCGTGAATATCGAAAGGTACGCCAGGATCACGGACCAAAGTCAACGTGAGTGCGCCCCCCAAATGTTCACGGAACTGCTCAATACCCACAAAAATATCCTCCGGAGCATCGAGTTGTGGGTGATCAAGATCGAACCCAAGTTGAAGCAGAACGTTCAAGACCCGACGCTGAAAATCCGGGGCAGCCTCCCCAAACTCAACCGCCAACGCAACATCGATTCCCAAGCCAATCGCCACGGCCTCTCCGTGCTTGAGATCACCGCGGGTCAAACGCTCCAAGCGATGAGCGGACCAGTGCCCGTAGTCGAGTGGACGAGCAATTTGGTCTTCGAAGGGATCACCGCCTTCAAGAATATGCTGCCAATGGAGTTCCGCACTTCGCATGATTGCCCGATGAGAGGGTTCATTCACGCGGCGGGCGATCGCAGAGGCATCACGCTCCAAACGATCAAATTCAACTGCATCCTTGAGCAAGGCCACTTTTACCGCTTCACTAAAACCGCACCGCCAGTCTCGGTCGGAAAGCGTCGAAAGCAATGAGAAGTCATTGACCACCGCAAATGGCACTGAGAAAACACCACGCCAATTCTTCTCATTGTGGTGATTCACTCCATTTTTAACACCAATTCCCGCGTCGTCCTGAGCGAGCGTGGTGGTTGGAAAACGAAGAACTTTCACCCCACGGTGAGCGATCGAAGCGGCGAATCCAACCGCATCAAGAACCGCCCCACCACCAAAGATGGCAACAAAGGATTGGCGACAAATATTCCCCGAATGAATCGAAGCCATGACTGACTCAACCACATGAGGATCATTTTTTGCCGCCTCACCACCAGGGACCAATAAAGACGGTGCACGATTGAAGCGATCGGAGTGGGCATCCAGGAATGCTTCAAACCTCGAACGGCATGACGGATGCGCATTATCAAATCCCGAGTCAAAGACTGGGAGGATCCGGTGTTGGCCCTCAGGAATCAACTCAAGCCAACGCGGAGAATCCTTACCGAAAGCATCATCACAGAACAACACGACGTGCCGCCGTGGGATCTGAATATCACCATCGAGAGTCCGGTTATTCACGCCGAAGCGCCAGCCTTTCGTCCTTCTTCGTGACGGGCCTCGCGGCGGCGTTCAGACTCTTTCAACAACTTCTTACGCAAGCGTAGAGATTCCGGGGTGACCTCGACCAGTTCATCCCGCTCGCAATATTCGAGCATTTCCTCCAAAGTCATCTTGCGAGATGACTTGAGCACCACTGTGGCGTCTTTATTTTCTCGAACATTGGAAAATGCCTTGGCTTTCACGATGTTGACCGTCAGGTCATTGTCCCGAGCATTTTCACCCACGATCTGCCCTTCGTACACCTCATCACCTGGGTCATGGAACAAAACACCACGCTGACAAAGTTGCTCCGCCGCATGGAAGGTGACCTTGCCCAACTCGCTCGCCACCAAGACCCCATTGACTCGACCCCTCGTGTCTTCCCGGGCATTGTCCCAACGCAAGAATGAATGCTGAAGGATGGCTTCACCTTGGGTCGCCGTAAGCATCCGAGAGCGAAGACCGATCAGCTGCCGCGCTGGAATTTCTGCGGTAATGCGTACCCGATCCGCAATTGGATCCACGGACTGCACCACCGCAGCTCGATTGCCCAACAACTCCATCACCGACCCCATGCCTTCATTTGATACATCCAGCATGAGCTGTTCCCAAGGCTCTTGGAAACCAGATTCTGTTTCTCTTCGTACAACTTGGGGGCGTCCCACGGACAACTCGTACCCCTCGCGACGCATATTTTCAATCAATACGCCAAGGTGAAGCAAACCGCGACCAGAAACATTGAACTCGTCAGGTGTAGCCCCGTCCTGGACACGCAAAGCAACATTCAATCGCATCTCACGGTGGAGTCGCTCCCGAATTTGACGACTGGTAAGAAACTTTCCTTCTCGACCGCAGAACGGAGAATCATTAATCCGGAATGTCATGTGCAGGGTGGGCTCGTCAACCGTAACCCGGTCCAATGGCTCTTCATGTCCGGGTTCGCAGATGGTGTCGCCAATCTCGATGGCGTCAATGCCTTCGATGGCGACCAAATCACCTGCCTGCACCTCATCAGATTCTGATTTGCCCAAACCAGCGAAGCGGAGAGCCTTTAAAACCCGTCCTTTTTTGATCCCATCCGCCGCGCAAATCGTCACATCTGATCCGGGCTTTACAACGCCTCGCTCAATACGACCCACGGCAATCCGACCGGTGTATTCCGACCAATCCAAATTGGTGACAAGCAACTGCAATGGCCCATGAGGGTCACAAGTCGGCGCCGGAACTTTATCCATCACTTGATTCAACAATGGCACCACGCCCCGCCCGTTGTCTTCCGGAGAATCACCCGCCCAGCCATCTCGGCCAGAGGCGTACAGCACCGGGAAGTCCAGCGTCTGGTCATCGGCACCAAGCGCGACCAACAAATCAAAGACCTCGTTCAACACCCGATCGGGGTCTGCATCTGGTCGATCGCATTTGTTGATAACCACCACCAACCGCAACCCAAGCCCAAGTGCTTTCTCAAGAACAAACCGAGTTTGTGGCATGGGACCCTCATGGGCATCGACCAGCAGGAAAGCTCCGTCTGCCATGCGAAGAACCCGTTCCACTTCTCCACCAAAATCGGCGTGGCCCGGAGTATCCAGAATATTGATGCGGACTGACTGTCCGGCGTGCTGCCCGGTCTCGGGGACGTAATCCACCGCACAGTTCTTGGCCAGGATTGTGATCCCACGTTCCCGCTCAATGGGGTTGGAATCCATGATGCAAGTCGTATCTTTGGCTGAACTGACCCCCGTTTGGGCCAAAATGGCGTCTACGAGGGTGGTCTTGCCATGATCGACGTGAGCGATGATGGCCACATTACGGAGGGGACGTTCCATGAATCTTCCCATTCTACCCCGCACCCGAGGTAGACTCACCATCNGCATTCCGCATCCGTAGCTCAATTGGATAGAGCAGCTGGCTTCGAACCAGCAGGTTGGGGGTTCGAGTCCCTCCGGATGCGCTTCCATGTCGATGGATCCCTGCCCTGAAGTTCGTCGTCCAGACGGCACCCTCCGCGCTTTCGTGGAGGCTCGACAATTGGTTCCTGCCACCATTTTGCCCCTCTTGGAGCGGGCGGAGGCCCTCGCGGCCGGCGCTGAACCGAAAGGCGTGCCCCCAGCCTCGGCCGCAACCCTTTTGTTCCAACAGCCGTCTACTCGGACGTTCCTGTCCTTCGCCCATGCGGCCGGAGCCTTGGGCTACCACGTTGCCGACCTTCGAGACATGAGCACAACTTCTTTTGAAAAAGGGGAATCACAGGAAGACGGCTGGCGAACGATCGCCGAGCTCTCAGAATTAATCATCCTTCGACAACCCAGTCACGATGCCTTGCTCGATCTGGTGCGTTCCACTTCGAAGTTGGCTCGCCCACCCATTGTGGTCAATGCTGGGAGTGGGCCTCTCGAACACCCCACCCAATCACTCATTGATGTGGCCACCCTCCATCGCCGCAAAATGCTCGATCCCTCCAAGGGCCCTCGACACATGGTCTTTGTGGGCGATTTGCAGCGCTCACGCACCGTGAACTCTCTATTGGACATCCTGCTGGGATGGTCACACATCACCTTCACCTTCGTGCCCGTGGCCGGATTGGGGCCCTCAGAATGTCGACTGGATGCCCTCCGTGCAATGGGATGCACCTTTGAAGTGTGCGCTGATCTCGATGATGCCCTGACAAAAGCAGATGGGGTCTATCTCCAGCGTTTGCAAGATGAGTACGGCGGCGGTGATGCCTGCAGACATGAAGCAGCTTTGGATGCACTGCGCCTGACACCTGAGCGGATGGACCGACTGCCAGAGCACGCTGTCGTCATGCACCCTCTACCCCGCCGGAAAGAAATTGACCCTGCAACCGATCAAGATCCGCGAGCTGGCTGGTGGGAAACCGTTCACCATGGACGCTTTGTGCGCACCGCCCTCCTGGAATCACTGCAACCCGCACGATCCTCATAACCCAATCATCAAGCCTGGACTGTGGCCTGGATTGGATCCAATTGTTTGAGGACGACCCTGTCTGAGTCGATGCCCAAAGAGTGCCTCCAGACCTCAGACTGACCAACGATCCCCGGCCTCGGCTTCATACGCCGGAGGCGGTTCGAAAGGCCAATGCCGCCCGTCTGATCGCAGCCCAACTGGAGGCGTACAGCAACCGGGCAAGTGTGGTCAAATCGAAACAAGACACGCAACCATTGGCACATCGTGCCATTTGCGCGGCCGTGGCCGCGTGGACCTTTGGCCTCATGACGGGCATTTTGCTCACCCAGTTGTGGTGAAACTCATACGGTGGGATTCAGACGAATCAACACTTCGTCTCGTTCGCCTCGATACGCCAAACCCAAATCATGCAAGGCTTCAAGGGCCGCATCTTGCTCGGCCTGTTTCTTGCTGGCCGCCCAACAAGATGGGAATCTCTTGTCACCCAATTCGACGGCGACTTCGAAGCATTTGGCATGGTCCGGCCCTTTTTCATCCAACACGTGATAGCTGGGGATACCCAATTCACGCTGCACAGCAACTTGTTGCAGAACACTTTTAAAATTGGACTGATGCCCACTCCGGTTGGCCCGACGAATGCGTTCTTCCATGTCACGCAAGATGAACGCCTTTGCTGGCTCAAGCCCACCATCCAAGTACAGTCCCCCCACAATCGACTCGTACACACTCGCCAACACGGACTGAGGCAATTCACGGCGACCAATCATGCCTTTGCCAAGAACCATCAGTTCCCCAAGTCCAATACGTGCTGCGACCACCGCACAGGAAGCGCGGCTGACCACGGCACTTTTGATCTTGGTCATCTCACCCTCTTCCATATCAACAAAGGATTGGTAGAGATAATCGACCACCACCATGCCAAGAATGGCGTCGCCTAAAAATTCCATGCGTTCGCAGGAATCAAGACGCTGGTCGGTGCTCGAGGGGTGCCGAAGCGCCTGATGCAAGAACTTTGGGTTTTGAAAAGTGTGACCCAAGACTTCTTGGGCCCGCTCAAGACGGTCCGTATCGTCCATGAGGATTCCTTCAACGTTGCGGAGAAGCGAACGGATCGGAAGGTCGTCCTCACATGACAAAGACCAGCGGATCGGGGCGGAACTCCAAATATTTTTTGAATTATGGCCCCTCAAGCACGTTTGGCCAATGAAATAAGACCAGAACCAAAATTTTTGAAGGCATCCCCTCAATCTCCCCAAACTGATCCGGTGGGGAGGGGTGACAACCACAAACTTGCTCCATCCCAGGATGTCTGCTAATATTGTCTTTTCCCCAGTTCGGGGTTGGAGTGCACCGATGACGATCCACTATCCAAAACGCGTGAGCAACATCAAGCGGGTCCGCCAATGTGGTTTCCGTGCTCGAATGAAGACCAAATCAGGTCGCAAGATCTTGAATGCTCGACGTCGCATTGGCCGCCGCCTGATCAACGACTGATTCTGTCGCTCCCCCCACTCCCCCAAAGACCTCAGATCAGGACATCAACTGTCCCGTTTGAACTTGGATCCTTCATTTTATTTTTCAACGATTTGCCTGAGCGCATGAAGGCTGTCCTGCGGTTCTTGAGAACCGACTTCGAGGACGTATTGAGCAAGCGCTCGGTAGCGGGCATCTCGCTCCTCGTAAGCCTGCGTCACCTCTTTATCCACCCCCCCAGCATCAAACAATGCTGGTCGGGCATCATCTTCTCCCTTTCGCCGCGCAACCAACGCGTCGACGCTTGCGTGCAAATACACGATGCAAGCATGACACGACTGCAAAGCGGTCTCAATTTGGGGAACGCAAGGTGCACCTCCCCCGCAAGCCAAGATTGCAGAAGGCGCGTCCAACCAAGCTAAAAATGCATCGCGTTCAGCGTTCCGCCACGCGACCTCCCCACTGATTTCGAACACCGCCTCAACTGATTCTGCACCAGTGCGAGCGAGCGCTAAATCATCGAGATCCTCAAAAGACACATGGAGGTGATCAGCCAAGTCACGGCCAAGGGTGGACTTTCCAGCCGCACGGAGGCCAATCAAAATGAGTGGAAAAGGCTTATTCACCAGACTGGTGTCGCGGTCCCCAACCACCGGCAAATCCGAGCGTGTTCGGATGGCTCCAGCGATTCGAATCGGAGGCCAACCCGCCCACTCTCGTCATCTTGCCAAGTCACTCGAGCAGGTGAACGAGCAACCGAAGCACCGGGAAGTTCAATTTCAACTTCAAGACGCTCCTGGGGTCGAACTGGGGCATCAAGTTCGATCTGGACCCCACCCTCACACAGATCATGGGCGTGGCCATCAATACGACGGCCATCTTCGGTCATGGCTGTGACGCCAGTGAAGCCTGCTTGCAATCGGTACCGAGTAAAGCGACGTTGTTCCATAATCGTGCTGGCCATCCAGAATCTCCGTTCTGTTCTATCGGTTCATTTGGGATCGAATCTGAATTGCGGCGAAGAAGCCCTCCCAGCCGGTAGCATTCGCCCCATGACGGTCCCCCCCAGTTATCGAGAAGCCGATCCAACCGGATTCCGCGTGGCGGTCCTTGGCTACGGGAACCAAGGAAGAGCCCATGCCCTGAATTTGCGTGACGCAGGGGCAATCGTCTCGATCGGTGCCCGAACCGGCCCTGGAGCGACGCAAGCTCAAACCGATGCGTTCCAACCCCAGCCGTTCACAGAAGCGGTCAAGAATGCTGAACTGATCATCATGGCTCTGCCGGATGAAGTCCATGGGGAAGTCTGGCCCAGTTTTGAATCAGATCTTCCAATCGGAAGCTCCGTCGGCTTCATCCATGGCTTCTCCATTCACCACAAACGACTCAACCCTCGATCGGATCTTGGTGTGATCTTGGTGGCTCCAAAAGGACCTGGTCCAACGCTTCGCAATCGGTTCACCAAGGGGCAAGGTATTCCCGCTTTGGTGGGGGTTCACCAAACAGGCGTCGCCGATACCGAACTTCATATTCGACGTTGGGGCACAGGGATTGGTTGCAATCGCGCGGCCCTGATCCCCTCTTCATTTGCTGAAGAATGCGAGACTGATCTCTTCGGCGAACAAGCCATACTCTGTGGCGGCATTTTGGCGTTGATGCGAGCTTCATTCGAAACCCTGCAGGACGCTGGATACACCAATGAAGTGGCCTACATCGAATGCATCCATGAACTCAAACAAGTGGTTGACCTGCTGTACGCCCGCGGCCCCGCAGCCATGCATGAAGCCATTAGCAATACGGCCGAGTTTGGCGCCTTTGTCGCCGCTGAGCAACTGGATACTCCAGAACTTCGCCGCCAATTGCGATCCATCCTGGACGACATACAAAGCGGCTCTTTTGCCCAACGATTTGCGAATGATGCGGCTGACGGACACCCTTGGTTCAATGCCAAGCGGGCGGCGCACAACGAGAACGCCATCGAAAATGCCAGTGCCCAAGTTCGAAAAACAATGCCTTGGCTGGAGGATGACGCATGACGTTGCTTGATGCTGCCATTTTGGGACTCGTCGAGGGCATCACGGAGTATCTGCCAGTTTCCAGTACAGGGCACCTGATCCTGACCTCCGCACTTCTTGGCCTGGACGGACCCGGAATTGACGCCTTCACCATTGTGATTCAAGGCGGCGCCATCCTTGCCGTTCTTGGTCTTTATCGCACACGAGTCCTTGGGATGGCTCAAGGTCTTTCTGGCAACAACCCTGAGGGACAACGCCTGCTCATTCGGCTGTTGATTGCATTTGCTCCCGCGGCCATTTTGGGGCCACTGTTGGAGAACTCTATTGAAGCAACATTGTTTCAACCTATTCCAGTGCTCAGCGCTCTGGCATTGGGTGGACTTGTCATGCTCAAAATCGGCAAAGGGCCAGCCAATCAAACCGATACTGACCCGGCTGATCTTCCTTTGCGAGCCGCTTTCCTCATTGGCCTCGCACAATGCATTGCCATGTGGCCCGGCACCAGTCGCTCCATGGTCACACTCGCTGCAGGGGTTGCCCTTGGCCTTCGTCCAGTTCGTGCCGCCGAGTTCTCATTTCTGCTGGGTTTACCCACGCTGGGCGGCGCTTGCGTTTACAAACTGCTCAAGGACGGTGATGCGGTTTTGTCGCTTGGGACGCCCTCGTTGCTGGTGGGCATCACTGTGGCCACGGTGAGTGCTGCATTTGCGGTGCGTTGGCTTGTCGGCTTCCTGAACCACCGAGGCCTTGCCCCGTTTGGTTGGTACCGGCTGGGACTGACGCTGGTGATCGGCGCCGCATGGGCGGGCGGTCTTGTCACACTTGAGGCTGAGATTCCGGCAGAATCATCGCCAACAACCGCTCCTTAGTCCAACCCAGCTTGCTCGGCGGACTCGACCACATTTCGCAGCAACATGGCCACAGTGACCGGCCCCACACCCCCGGGTACCGGAGAGATGTCACCGGCGACTTCGGCCACCTCGGCGGTTTGCACATCACCCACGACATGCGATTTGCCATCAGGCCCTTTGATGCGATTGATACCAACATCAATAACCGTTGCTCCAGGCTTGATCCACTCGGGTGTCACCAATCCCGGAACGCCCGCTGCTGAAATGACGACGTCACAGCTTCGAGCCAATTCTGGAAGATCTTTGGTGGATCGGTTCACGCTAAAAACCGTGGCGTCAGATCGCATCAAAAGCAATGCGATCGGCTTTCCGACAATATTCGATTGACCAATGACCAGACAACGCAGCCCACACAAGTCCACGCCACGCCGCTCCAGCAAATGCCGGACTGCGAGAGCAGTGCAAGGCACCAATGAACGTCGGCCAAAGACTGCATTTCCAATATTTGCAGGGTTTACCCCTTCAACATCTTTGGCCGGATCGATGGCCGCTTGAACACGCTCGGCTTCAACTCCATCGGGCAGCGGCAGGAACATCATCATGGCGTGAACCCCGGGATCGGCATTCAGCGATTGAACGCAGGCGAGTACCTCTGCCTCGTCAGCATCATTGGGGATGGTGTGCAGCTGAAAACCAACTCCCAACTGCTCTGCGCCAGCCCGTTGCCGCTGTGCATAAATTTCTGCCCCAGCGTCGCCCTCAGTCAAAATGGCATCCAGACGAACCTGTCGCCCCTGGGCGGCCAATGCGGCAACGCGATCAGCCAAGACACGGCGTTCTTCTGCCGCCAAGGCCCGGCCATCAATCATGCTCGCCATTCCACCTGTCATGGTTTGGAGGAAGATTACTCGCGGAGGCGGTACTGTGTCTAAATGCCCACAAATCGAGACTTACTTCTTGTTTCAGTTGGAAACACCTCCATCACGGCCGCACCAGCCCCTGGTGGCGTACTTGAAGGCATGGAACGCATCCCACACGGCCCCGAAGCCGCGGATCGCCTCATCGAAATTGCCGGAAAGTTGGATGCGGAAGCCACGGTGGTCATCGCGGGTGTGCACGCCGATGAAACCACACGACTTGCCGCAAACCTGTCCAAACTTGCAGGTCCCCAACTTCGGATTGAAGACGATTTGGCCGCTCCGATTGGCCGACAGCTGGCGAAGGACGCCACCCCAGGCATCGATCGACTCCTTGCGGCTGCTGGCGCATGGAGTATGACCAAAGAAGCGGTCATTGTGGTCGATGCCGGAACAGCCATCACGGTCGACTTTGTTGACGGAGAAGGCACCTTTCACGGTGGTGCGATCGCCCCCGGCCTCCACCTGATGCTGCAAGCTTTGGCCGATGGGACTGATGCTCTACCCAGCATTGCGTACAAATCGCCAAAAGAAGACGAACCATTTGGTGCAGACACTGAATCGGCCATGCAACTCGGCACCTTCCTCGCGGCACGAGGGGTCATCAGCCAAGCCATCGAACGATACGCCCTTTCGTATGGAGCTTGGCCACGCGTTTTGGCAACCGGCGGAGATGCTGCAGCCTTGCTGGACGACGCAGAAATTGTTGACCGAGTGGTTCCAGATCTGGTGCTTCGGGGCATGCTTGAGGCTGTCCAACAAGCGGAAGCCACCGAAGAAGCATGAACACGGTCTGCGTCCGGACGCCCCGCACTCCAGGAGCCATCGGGCTGGTCGAAGTCCGTGGTGATGTCGGCCGGCTGTTGAAACCAATCTTGGGGCGACCACTTGCTCCGGTTGGCAAACTGCGCCGTGAGTCGTTTGGTGACTTCGATGACGGTTTGGTCTACCGCTTTGCGGAGGATGGCGCCTATTGCTTTCCTCATGCGGGCCCCATGGTGGTGCGGATGTTGGTTGATGCGTTGGTCAAGCAGGGCGCGGATGCGCAGGGGATGGTGGCTCCGGCTTTCCCTGAAGCCGCGGGGCCAACCGAAGCCATGCTTTTGGCCACCCTCGCAAATGCTGCCAGCCCACGGGCCATTGATCTTCTGATCGAACGAGGCATTCGAGAGGACTCGGCGGCCAAACCCACCGCACAAGACCTCAAACGGTCGCAACAGCTGGATCATCTGTTGTCTCCCCCCACCGTGGCGATCTTCGGCCCCCCAAATGCAGGAAAAAGCACGCTATTCAATGCCCTCGCCGATCAAGACGTGGCCTTGGTTGATGCTATTGCCGGGACCACACGAGACCACCTGGAACAACTGTGGGTCGCCGATGGCCTCGTTGTACGCCTGGTGGATACCGCAGGTGTTCACAAAAGTACGGGCTTGGAAGCCGCCGCGATTAAACGTCAAGTCAAGCTTATTGAAACCGCAGATCTCATTCTTACGGTGGCAAATCCGGATCAGGATTTCCTCACACCACCCAACGAACGATCCGCGTTGCGAATCGGCCTTCAGAGTGATCGAGGAATTCACCCCAAAGCCGAACTCTCACTCTGCGTACCCAAAGAAACAACGTTCACCAATTTAGCGCTCGCCGTTCGTGAACACTTCATCAGTGATGCCGTCGCCAACCACTCTGGCCCGTGGTGGTATCCAGCGGCCCGAGCACTTCGAAACGTATGACTTAGCCGAGACCGGCCACGGCACTGGTGCCACAGTCCACCCGAATGATTTGACCGGTCACACCCCGACCCATGTCAGAGAGCAGATACCGAGCAGTTTCGCCAACGTCTTGTCCGGTCACATTGCGTCGCAATGGACCATGCTCTTCAATGTTCTGCAATATGGAACTGAAGCCACCTACGGCCATGGCACTCAGTGTCTTGAGGGGACCGCCGGAGATGCTATTGACCCGAATATCTTGCGGACCAAGTTCCGCAGCCAGATATCGCGTTGCGCTTTCAAGAGCAGCCTTCGCGACACCCATAACGTTGTACCCGGGCACCGCACGTTCCGCACCGTAATACGAAAGCGACAAAATTGAACCACCGTTGGTCATCAATGGACGAGCCCGATGCGCCATCGCGATCTTGGTGAACGCACTGATATCACACGCCTGGGTGAAGACGTCACGCGGGGTCTCAGTGAACCGACCGACCTTGAGGTAATCCTTGTCGGCGAAGGCTATCGAGTGAACCAGAACATCAAGTCGTCCAAAGTCCTCGCCTACTTTCGCGAACACCGCATCAAGATCATCATCAGAGGATGCATCAAGAGGCATCAACCAAGGATCAGCAATGCCAAGGGCATCAACAGCCTTCCGAACGCGACGTTCCATTTTCTCACCGGGCAAGTGAGTAAACAACAAAGTCGCACCAGCCTGATACAAGCTCCGCGCGATGTGGGAGGCATACGAATGCTCGTTGGCGATACCGACCACCAAAGCGATGGTTCCGGTCATGTCCGCAGGATTTTTTGGGGTGTCATTCATGGGTGGCCATGGTACTTGCGGAAGGGATCTCAAAGCGGACCACACCATCACCAAGTGTGGCTCCAATCAAATCGGCAACATCAGGATTCTTCACTGAGGCCACGCGAAGGACCGGCACATCAAATGAGGCCGTCCAGTTGCTTTCCAGACCCCGGCCCATACCACAGAACACCAGCAATCCTGCATCAGCGGTGGCATTGGCCAAGTCTTGTGAAACAGACTCCAAATCCAAGAGCGGCATGTTTGAGCCTGTGTTCACGATGCCATGTTGTAAATCACGAAAGATGGCATCTGCCTGGGCGGCTTGGTCAATCAGTTCGGGGAGGTCGCTCGCCTGAACGTCATTTAAAGCCGGACCATCGTTGGCGGCCAACCGAACCTCACGACCCAGCCGAAGCAACTCACGAGCAAAGGACAAGGCCCCAAAGATCGTGTCAGGGCCCGCGTTGTCGAGCAACACCACCACTGGAGTTTGTTCAGCAACCGCCACTTGGGAAAAGGCCTCAACATGATCCCAACGCCAAGGACGCGCGGGAACTTTCTGGTGACCTTGTTGTACATCACCTCCAGCAGCACGCCAGGCCGCAACCAACTCGACTGTCCCCATGTCGAACCAATTGCCAGCCAACATCTCTTGGAACACCAGAGGCCATCGCTGCCCGGCTGGGGCGGCGTCGATGCCACGGAGAACCTCAGGCAAAGATTCCATTGCCGCATTGTTCGCGTCGGATTTCAATTTGGCATAAGCGTCTGGAAGCTCCGCCGCCTGAAGTCCAACTTGCCGAGCAAGATCAAGATCAATCGTATCCAGCCGGCCTTCACTACCGAGAAGTGCTGCAAGTGAGGCCTCCATTGCCATCACCCCTGCGTCAATACGATCGCAATCGGTGAGTCCACCACACTCAAAGTGGGTTTGCAAGGAGTCACGAAAGACTTTAAGCCAATACGCCAACGAGTCTGGATGCGACCTCAAATCACGATCACAACGCACATAAGGTTCTGAGACCAAACGTGGGAGCCGGACCTTGGGATCCGAAGGGAATAGCATCAAACCACTGGCTGCAGGGTGTTGTCGACGAACTTCGAATCGATTGAAATCAGTCGGTGACGACTGAAATTTCCACCCGACGGCTTGAAGACTTGGAAGACCTCGGATCATTCGGGCCGTACGTGCACACTTCGACGCGTGATTCAGGCACACCCTGGCTCACCAAGTACTTCATCACGGCGTAAGCCCGCTCAAAGCCGAGGTGATGGTTGCTCTTGTGACCACTCTTCTTGATGGGATCGCTGTCAGTGTGACCAACAATTCGGATCGTCTGCCCTGCAAACTCACCCTTGAGTTGATTCGCCACACCTTTCAACGAATTCTTGGCCGAAGTCTTCAGCGTGGAGCGACCGCTCGAAAAGAGAAAATCACCTTCAACGTTGGCCGTGACCACGCCGCCCGGTTCAAACTCCGTAGTCACACCTGCAAGACCACCGAAGGGGTCAAGCCCACCTTCAACTGGAGCGGTTGTGGCGGAAGCCAATTGCTCTTCCAAATCAGCGCTCATTGATTCGCAACTCATCAGTTGGCCTTCCAAAGAGGCGATCGCATCATCCTTCATCGTGAGCTCACCACGAAGGGTCAAATTTTCTTCCTCGTACCGAGCCATCATTTCTTCATTGGTCTTGCAACCAGCAAGGAGGGCAGAAGCGGCACAAAACAACAAAGCGGGGCGAATCTTGAACATAGGTATTCCTTCTTGAGTGGCGAGAATATCGCACCACGCAGGCTTTTGCCGCAGTGTGGACAACTTCAATGCGGCCAAGGCAAGACTTCACCAAACCACGCTTGCCAGGCGGCTTGGATCGGTCGATGGCAAAGCACTACAGCCATCGTGGCCAGGGCCAAATGTGGCCCAAAGGGCATGGGCGGGAGTTCGCCCGACCAGCGTCCCCGGCACTTGGCCACCACAGCCAGCCCGCTCAGCCAACACAATGCTACAAATGGAGCCAAAGCGAATGCCAACAACGGAGCAAACCAGCCCAGTAAGGCACCGGCTCCACCCATAAGGTGGACATCACCCAGTCCCATCGCCTCTTGCCCAAGCCAAAGGGTGCCCACAATTCGAACCAGCCAAACCACTGCCGCTCCGGTGGCCCAACCGATCACGCCGGCGGCAGAACCCGCCAACCATATCGGTGGATCCCCCAAGTACTGGAAGGATTGAGCCAAAATCCCACCTATGGCAAATCCCGAAACGATGATCGCGCAGAAGACCAACTCTTTCCCCATTTCACGTCTGGCGTAGGGATATTCCGCAAGGACCTCTCCATCTTCCACAAACTGGTCGTAATCCGCGAAAGATTGAGGCAACAGGCCACGCCACAGCAGACTATTGGCGAGAAGAGTGCCCAAAACACCCCCAATGGCCGCTCCCACGCCCACCCAACCAGGCAACGGAACAGGCAGCAATCGTCCACCAACCGGCCGAGCATCCACTAAACCTTGGGCCAACAAAAAGACCGGCATGCTGATGGCGAGAGCGGTCGTTATCCACATTGGGATGTGATACGTCCGGAAGTCAATTGCCCCGGCAGCAAAGAATCCCGAAAGAAGCACGAGGACCCCGAGGAAGAAAAATACCCCGTCACGCCCGCCAGTAGCCTCCAGCCAAGGGTCCATTGTTGCGCCCCAACCCATTGGATCAAAGGCCAACTGGTACACACCGACAAAGGCCAAAGCAACGCCCCACTCCATTGCGAGGTACCTCAAGGGAATCGGCAATCGGCACTGCTTGCACTGACCCCGCAGCATGATCCACCCGAGCAGCGGCAAATTTTCTCGACCAAATCGCAAGCGCATGCCGCAGTTGGGACACCGGCTGCCGGGTCGAACAATACTCGCGCCACGACTGCCCCGATCGACGACCACATTGAGAAAAGATCCCATGGAACCACCCAACAACAGCAGCAGCAGCATGGGGCCGCCGTGTTCAAGCAGGAACAGTTGGGTCTCTGGGCTCACGCGGAAGGTTCATCCAAAGCCTGATCAGCAGCTTGGTCAAACGTTCGTAGTTGCTGCTCCGCGCCATCCAACAGTGTCCGGCAGCGGTGAAGCAATGCTTCACCGCGTGCATGTTCGGCCATGGCTTCTTCCAAGGGAAGTTCCCCGGCTTCGGCCCGATGAACAATGGCTTCAAGTTCCTCAAGAGCCTGTTCGTAGGTCAGATTTTTGGGGTCGGGCAATGCATCAGACATAATGTCAATCTACCTCCGGCCGGACGGTGAGGTCACCTTCGGCCAACTCCAAACGCAATCGGTCGCTGGGTTTGATCTGCGACGGGTTCCTGACCAGACCGTCTGAGCCATGAACCAAGGCGAAACCTCGTTCAAGAGTCCTTCGGTGCGAAAGTACGCGAAGCTGATCCTTCAAACCAGACCACTGCTTTTGGCGACGCTCCTGAGCAACCAGAACCGCACGGTGCATACGCAACGGCAATGGGGCAAATCGGGACTGAACCTTCTCCAAAGGTCTCGCATGACGCAGCCGAGTGAACACCGTCTCCAATCGGCCTCGCCGCTGGAAAATTGCGGCTTCAGCTTGCTGACGAAGTCTCGTTTCCCACTGGGCCATCTTTTCACTTTGGACCACCAAAGCACGTTTGGGATGGTTTGCCGCCGCAGTACGCGCCAAACGCTGAAGCACCAAACGACGGCTTTCAACCGCACGTCGAGCGAGTGACTTGAAGCGGTCCGACCGCTCCGCCAGCATTTCCAACTCTTCTTCACGATCCGGAAGCAATTTCATGATGGCTTGGGTGGGCGTACTCGCGCGGACATCAGCCACCAGATCAATCAAAGTCTCATCGCGTTCGTGACCAATCGCACTCACCACGGGCAAAGCACAATCCGCCACGGCCCGCAGTACAGCTTCTTCGTTAAAGCACCAAAGGTCTTCCATTGACCCACCACCGCGTGTCACCAAGATCGCTTCAATCCCATGCGTCTTCGCGGCGGCATCCACCGACCGGATGGCCTCCGCAATGCGCGGTGCGGCATCATCACCCTGAACAGGAATGTGCTGGAGCAGCAATTCTGTGGCCGGACAACGCAAAGCCGCGGTGCGCTTCACGTCCGTCAAGGCCGCGGATCCTTCAGCCGTCAAGACAGCGATACGGCGAGGAAAGAAGGGCAAATCCTGTTTCCGATCCGCTTCAAATAGGCCTTCTTTTTGAAGATGATCACGAAGTTGGGCCAAACGGAGAAGCAGGCTGTCCCCACCATCAGCTCGCTTCATGCGGTCAACAATCAAACTGGCTCGACCCGTGGGTGCATAGAAATCCCACATGCCGGAGACAATGACCACGTCACCTGGCTCAGGCACAAATCCAATACGTGCGGCAGTTGAGCGCCACGCTTTGGCATCAACAACCGCCTTCTTTCCGGGACGAGGATCCGAGAGTGCGAAATACCAGTGCCCGCTGGTATGCGGCCCTCGCCAGTTGGTCATCTCACCCCGAACGGTGATGGGGCCCCGTCCTTTCAGGTGAGACTTCACGTCCGCGCAGGCATCTTCCACTTCCAGTGTTTTCGGCTTCGCGTCATCCACGAAGGGGATGCTACCCTCGGCAGCATCACCGGTTCATCTCCTGCACCTGCCGCCAACGCCCCATTGTCCAGTCTGTCTGGCATTGGATCGATCCGCGCCGAACGACTTGCGGCACTGGGGTTGCGCACGGTGGAAGACCTGATGCGTCATCGGCCCCTCCGCTGGGAGCGCCAGGTTGATTTGGCCACCATTGAAGAAGCCAAAGCCACCGCCGCCGCCGACCCCAAAGCCGTTCTCGTGTTGCACGGTGAAATTGAACGTGCTCGCGCTGTTCGCGCTGGTCGTCCACGGTTTGAGGCAGTCCTTTCAGATGAATCAGGATCTGCCCAACTCCGCTGGTTTGGCGGGGTGTGGCTCCAGAACAAGATTGTCCCAGGACTTCGGGTACGCATCGAAGGAAAAGCGACGATGCAAGGGCGGACGATGGTTCTGACCAACCCTGGCTGGTCAGTCCATGATGAAAAGACAACCCCCGATCACACCGCACCACTTCGTCCGGTGTACCCCGCAACCGAAGGAATCCCTCCGCGATTTTTGCACGATCGCATCCGAAGTCTGCTGCAAGACGTTGCCCCCACCCTGAAAGATCCGCTTCCAAAATCAACCCGGGAACGCTGGAACCTGCTGAATCTTCAGGACGCCATACGACAACTTCATCAGCCCAACAATGAATCCGAAATTGAATCCGCGCGGCTACGCCTGGCCTTTGATGAATTGCTGGCTTTGCAACTGGTGGTCGCGCGCCGACGCTATGGCATTCGCACCGCAAAACCCGCGTCAGAATTACCCGCGACGGATGCCATGCCGGCCGAACTCCAAGAACTGCTTCCATTTTCACTGACCACAGCCCAGTCGCGGGCAATACAAGACATCCGTCAGGATTTGGCCCGATCGATTCCGATGCACCGATTGTTGCAAGGTGATGTTGGATCCGGAAAAACCGCTGTCGCCTTGGCCGCCCTGCTCCAATGCCTGCGTCATAACCTGCCCGCAGCATTTATGGCCCCAACCGAGTTGTTGGCCGAACAACACCACCGAACGTTGACCAGACTTTTGGGTGATCGAGTCACCGTGCATTTGTGCACCGGTTCAAGATCGGCGGCCGAG
>PAFA01000101.1 GCA_002700845.1 Phycisphaerae bacterium
TGACGTTCAGGTCCTGCTTCGCGAAAGGCCCGAGACCGGGCCCCGATGGATTGAACACATGAGCGAAAGCCCAGCAAAGCCACGGCCAGCGCGATCGCCGTAGCGAAAGGCACTTCGAATGCGTTGCTGATGGCAATCAGGATCAACCCGGCCCGGAAGACTCGAAGTGGCCATCCAAGAGGATGACGATCTTGACCCAATCCCAGGGAGCAAGCCACCATGAACAACGGAACGATGGTGATCCCGTACCGGGACCACGAAGCAACATCAGCCATGAGACCGGCGTATGGGATCGCAAATGACAACTGATTGATGGCGTTTAAAAGAAGCGCGAGCACCATGAACACCGATAAAACGGTCAGCCCGTCGGCCATGTACACCAACCGATTGGCCACCCGATGCGGGTGATCCAAAAGCGGCAACAGATCCCGCTCCGGATCAAGCCAACGCAGGACCGAAGACCAAATGGTTCGACCACACTCTGGACATTGGCCGTCCAGCCGAACTCCCTTCACATTGAATTGGCAATGACGGCAGTGCAGTGATTGCGCCAAGCGACGACCACACAACTCGGGTGGAGGGGTTGATTCTGGTAAGGAAGACACTTTTGGAGGATAAGATCAAAGACGTGAAAGCACGAGAGACCATTCAAGAACTTCGCTCTGGGCTGGCATCGGTCCACCTTGGCGACAATGAACTCATTGAAAGAACGCTCGTTTGCGCGATTTCGGGGGGACACCTTCTGATTGAAGACCGTCCGGGAACTGGCAAAACGCTGCTTGCCCGCGGACTTGCCCGGCTGCTTGGCGGTGATTTCTCACGGATTCAGGGGACACCAGATCTTCTCCCAGCAGACCTCACTGGTGCCGCGGTCCCCAGCGCGGACGGCTTACGGTTCGACCCTGGACCCATCTTCGCTGATTGCCTGCTGTTTGATGAAATCAACCGAGCCACACCGCGCACCCAATCAGCACTTCTGGAGGCAATGGCCGAAGGAACCGTCACAGTAGATGGCACCAGGCACGTCCTGCCCAAGATGTTCTTTGTGGTGGCCACCCAGAACCCTCAAGAAGAAGAAGGCACCTTTCCGCTTCCAGAGAGCCAGCTCGATCGATTTTTAATGCTTGTCACTCCGGGCTACCCATCCGCAGAAGACGAACAACGCATTTTGCGAGAACGACCGAATGATCGAACCCTTCCCACTTTGGCCCCGGTCATATGCGCTGAAGACCTTTTGGAACTTCGCCAGCAGGCCGATTCGATCCGCCTGGCCGAAGATGCGGAACGGTGGATCGTGGCTTTTGCCCAAGCAACCCGGCTGCATGATCAGTTGCAACTTGGTCTTTCCCCCCGCGGCTCACTGGCCATTGCGGCTGTGGCAAGAACTCAAGCCCTACTTGCGGGACGAGACCATGTCCGTCCCGAAGATGTGCGTCGGCATCTCGTCCCAACCGTGGCCCATCGACTGCGAACTCGAAGCGGAACCTCAATCGAACCCATCATTGATGGCATTGCGGACGACATAGCATGGGCCGTGTGAAGCCAGCCACCGAACCCATGCGACAAGTACTCACTCCAATTGTGTCCACGGTGACCCTGTTGGTGATGACCGGCTGGATCGGACTGGCCCACAAACCAGATGCTTCGGATTCATCCGGCGTTTTGATTGTGCCTGCTATTCGCCAAGCCATCAGGATGATTGAAAATGTCCCCACGGCATTGCACCAGAGCTTTTTGAATGCCTTGGGGACCACGCTTCTCAGCCTCATGCTTGCTGCAGGAAGCGCTGTGATTTTTATGGTCAAGCGTAAGACTCAAATCACGATCGCCAAAGCACAGGGGCTGACGCTCTTGGCTTGCTTGAGCATCATCGCTATGCAACTGATGCTTTATGCCCGCGAATCAGACGCCGGACTTCAAGCTTTACTGATGGCAAGCTTGGGACTTCTGTGCCACTCGAACCAGTCCCCACGTCTTCGATTCACTACCGCATTCGCGGCCGTGGTTGGGTGGATCACTTGGGCAGGAACAAGCGCACTGGCGTAGTACTGGCGAAGAAGAGCTTCACTTCACTTCAAATCACAATGTCTTGGTCAAGTACTCGAACATCAGGCAACTCGCGGTAGCGACCGTCGTGGTCAAGTCCGTAGCCAATCACAAAGCAGTCGGGCACTTCAAATCCCACAAAGTCAGCCTCGACCACCGGCGGCTCTTCCCGCTTTTTTCGCAACAAGACTGCCGAGCGAACCTCGAGAGCCCCCCGTTGTCGCAGTGCCTCTTGCACCGTGGCAAGGGTGTGGCCTGTATCTAAAATGTCATCCAAAAGAAGGACACGGCGACCCCGGACATCTGCCCGGAACAGCCCCAGTTCAACCTGACCGCTACTGGTTGTTGATGCACCCGGATAACTGCTGGCAGCGAGTCCAGCGAGCTGAAGCGGCAACGACAACCTGCGAATCAGATCGGCGGCAAACAGGAGAGCACCATCCAGTACGGGCACGAACAGTACGGCGTCTCCAGAGGATCCATATTCACGTTCGATTTCACTGGCCATCGCATCAACGCGACCAGCAATACGACGGCGATCAATGAGGACTCGGCCCGGAGCATTCATACTGCAGAACCTAACAGCCAGTGAAGGCCAATAGCCGAAAAACCCAAGAAGCTCAGCAAACCAATGGCATCAGTAATCATGATCAAGAAAATGGCCGAAGATTGTGCCGGGTCAAATCCAAGACGTCGCATGAAGAGCGGGATTGATACGCCTGAAAGGGTGCCTATACCCAGCGAAACGGTCATGCTGAGTCCCAGAATAATGCCAAGCTTCCAGTTGTCTTTGCCCAACAAAAAGTCAGGAGCAACCAGGCCAAGTACACCCAAGATAAAGACAACGAGGAATCCCAGGGAAATCCCACTGCTCAAACCGGCAAGCAATTCACGTCTTAACAAGCGACCAATACGAACCCGCCGCATCTCATTGAGCGTAATTCCGCGCAGAGTTACAGCCAAGGCTTGATGGCCCGCATTTCCCGTGATGGCGGCCGCCAAAGGCATCAAAACCGCAAGCACGGCAATTTCTTTGATGGTCTCTTCGAAGAGAGCCACGACACCCAAGGCGGGGATCAAACTCAAAACACTCACCATGAGCCAAGGCGTTCTTCCACAGTACTTTTCAAGTGCCGTACTCCAGACAGCTTCGTACCCGCCAGCACCGAACTGCTTCTGGGCGTCCTCGGTGGCTTCTTCACGAATGATGTCAATCACATCATCCACTGTGATGATGCCAAGAAGCCGGTCGCGGTCATCAACGACGGGCATCAAGACGTAGTCGTGTCGATCAAACGCCGCAGCAACAGACTCTTGGTCCAATTCCACCGGCAGCGATTCGTATGCTTCGTCAATCAGAGCATCGACCAAAGAATCGGGCTGAGCCAACAGCAAACGACGCAGCGGGAGCATGCCAAGCAAGCGGTGTTCGCCATCGACCAGTGGCAAGTGGGTCACGCGTTCGGAAGTCTCCCAAGCACGAATTTTTTCCACGGACTTTCTCACCGAGATGCCTGCTTCCAAAGCCAGGGCATCAGGGTTCATAATTCCGCCGGCGATATCCTCGTCGTAAGCACAGAGGGTTCGGAGCCGACGCGACGCGTGTACATCCATCGCCGCAAAGATCTGATTGCGATCGGAAGGTCGAAGTTCGTTAAGAAGGTCAGCGGCATCGTCCGGCTCCATGCCTTCGAGCAAATCTGAAGCATCAGCAATCAAATCGGCATCAATAAGTTCTTCCAGCACACCGGCGGCCAGTGGCAACTCCATGTGGGAGAGAACTTCGGCGGCCTCCTCTACCCCAAGTTCAGCCACCACCTCAACGGCAGAATCGGGCCGATCCTCAAGAACATCTGCAACATCGGGCGCGCGCTCTTCGGCAATCGCTTCGGCCAACGCCTGGGGTTCGGCATGCTGGCGTGAGATCGCCTCCAAGCGCTGAGACTCTGCCTGCTCGTCAATGACTCGCGGCAGCGATGGTCGCTCCGAAGATGGATCGTGGTTTTCAGCCATAGAACCCAGATGATATCGGGTGCAAGTGGCGCAATTCGGCACATATAGTGTCGCACCTTTTTGTCTCGGTACACTGTTTCATCTATGCCTCACTCCAGCACACGTGACGGATCACCCACCTTGCCAAAAGGATTTCAAGGGGCCAAGCGGTGGTTAAACCAATTGGTAGATTTTGAAAAAACCCGCCTGCGCCGCTTTTCGGCCATAGAAATGAAGCTCGAGCGGATGCAGAAGCTCATGAAGGCTTTAGGGAATCCCCAGAACAGCGTCCGCTGTGTTCATGTGGCTGGAACCAACGGCAAAGGTTCAGTGTCCCACATGGTTGACACCATGATGCGAGGGATCGGATACACCGTGGGCCGATACACCAGCCCCCACTTGACCGACGTAAGAGAACGCATCTCGGTCGGAGGCGTTGAAATAGACAAAACAGCATTCGGAGAAGTCATCACCAAAGTGGCCGAAGCTGCGAAGAGTGTCGACTTTGAGCCAACCTTTTTCGAGGCCATGACTGCGGCTACATTTGTCCACTTTGAATCCGAAGCCGTTGACTTGGCGGTGATTGAAGTTGGTATGGGCGGTCGGTTGGATTGCACCAACATCATCGAGCCAGTCCTTACCATCATCACCAAACTTGATATTGACCACGCTCCAATCCTTGGCAACAGTCTGGAGAAAATTGCTGCCGAGAAGGCCGGAATCATGAAGTCAGGGGCCCCTTGCTTCACACTTCAGCAAGAGCCGGAAGCACTGGAAGTCCTTGAAAACAAAGCCAAAGAGGTCGGATGCGATCTTTTTGTCTTGGGACGTGAAATTGAATTCAGCCGCCGCTTCGGCACCGAAGACGACAAAGGCGCTCATTGCCGGATTTGTGTGATCCGGGATGATCGCCAGTACATGCACATTCCTGCACCGGCACCAGGTGAGCACCAAGCCATCAACACTGGTCTCGCTATTGCCGTAGTTGATGAACTTCGTCAAAGTGAATTCAAAGGGGACGAGCAAGGCATGCTCGAAGCATTGGCCAAGACCGACTTTCCCGGCCGCATGGAACTCATCCACCCTGCGCCAAGAATTATCGGTGATGGCGCGCACAACCCAAGTGCGGTGGGCGCCTTCATTCGATCGATCGGTGGACACATCCCGTTTGACTCCATGGTGTGTGTCATTGGGTGCTGCGAAGACAAAGATATTGATGGAATCTTGACTGAGGCCTCTCGGGGTGGCGATAAATTCTTCTTCACCCAGGCAAAGAGCAACCCACGTGCGGCAGATCCACGCGATCTCCAACGTCGATTCCAAGAAGTTTCCGGCAAAATGAGCCAAGTGGCGGACGATCTGCCAACCGCACTTCTGGAAGCATCAAAGTCCGTCGGACGAGATGACATCATTTGCGTCATTGGGTCCTACTACCTTGCGGGTGAAGCAAAGCAATGGTTGGCCGAACGCCGGGCAGCCAAAGAAGCCGCCACAAACCCGTCCTGATCCATTTCGTCTGGCTTGCCCTGGCGACAGCACCACGCAGGCTGTTTAGGATTCTCGACCCATGGCCGAAGACACACACGCCAACGAAAAAACCGCTTTCCGCTACGACGGTGCGCTCGCGCGGGACATTGAGACCCGCCGCCAAAAGCACTGGGAGCAGGAGAACGCACACCACGTTCCCAATCCTGGCGAAGTCGGCTTCAATCCGGACCAAAAGAAGTTTTACTGTCTCGATATGTTCCCGTATCCCTCAGGGAAAGGGCTTCATGTTGGGCATCCGCTCGGTTACATCGGCACCGACATCATCTGCCGCTTTCGACGCATGAAAGGTGAAGCCGTATTGCACCCCATGGGATGGGATGCCTTCGGACTTCCCGCTGAGCAATACGCCATCCAAACTGGTGTGCACCCCGCAACCACGACCCAAACTGCAATTAACACCTATCGCCGGCAACTCAAAGCGTTTGGCTTCTCATACGACTGGTCTCGAGAAGTGGCCACCATTGATCAGGACTACTACCGCTGGACCCAGTGGATTTGGTTGCAGGCCTATGAGAGCTTCTGTGACCCACGCACCGGCAAGGCGACCCCGATTCATGTGCTCGAAGAGGACTTGAGCACCGGAAACCTGGTCACCGATGGCCAGAGCATCACAGCCCCCGGAGAGCTCTCTTCAACTCTGACGTGGAATGAGCTTGAGAAAACCAAACAACTGGATGTCATCGATAACCAACGACTTGCTTACCTTTCCAAGCAGGTTGTGAATTGGTGTCCTGCACTTGGTACCGCCTTGGCCAACGAAGAGGTCATCGACGGCAAGTCAGAACGTGGCGGACACCCCGTGGTTCGAAAACCACTCAAGCAGTGGATGTTCCGAATCACATCATTTGCAGATCGCTTGGTCAACGACCTTCAAGATCTCGACTGGCCCCACTCCACCAAGGTGCAACAACGTGAGTGGATTGGACGCTCCGAAGGCGCAGCGATCCGATTTTCAGTTGAAGGCCATGCTGACCAAAGCTTAGAGGTCTTCACCACCCGGCCGGACACTTTGTTTGGGGCGACATTCTTGGTGGTCGCCCCGGAGCATCCATTGGTGCAACGAGTCAAAGACCCCGCCGTTCATGCCTATTGCACAGAGGCTGCCAACCGCACTGAACGAGAACGCCAGTCTGAAGACGACGAAAAAACTGGCGTACCCTTGGGTCTTCATGGCATTCACCCCGTCAGTGGCGAGTTGGTACCAATCTGGGTCGCCGATTACGTGCTCATGGGATACGGCACTGGTGCCATCATGGCGGTACCTGGTCACGACGACCGCGATCACGCGTTCGCCACAAAGTTTGACATCGACATCAAAAATGTCGTGGCCCCTGATGATGGAAAAACAACGGACGACTGCTTCACCGAACATGGGATCGCCATCAACAGTTCTTGCGCTGCGTTGAGCCTGGACGGTCTCTCCACCGCCGAAGCAAAAGCCACCATGATCAATTGGCTGGTGAGCAACGGATCGGGCGAACGCCGGGTCACGTATCGCCTGCGTGATTGGCTGTTCTCACGGCAACGGTATTGGGGAGAACCCTTCCCCATTGTCTTTGGTCCCGATGGGCGATGCCATCCGGTCTCTGACGCCGGACTTCCGGTCGAGCTGCCCGATCTGGCGGACTACGAACCAGTGATTTCGGACGAGCCACAACCACTTCTGGCAAAAGCCACCGATTGGGTCCAAACCACAGCCGGAGCCGCGGGAGTCTCCCCAGATCGCTTGCCACCTGAAACGCCTGTGACTCGTGAAACCAACACCATGCCTGGCTGGGCTGGTTCATGCTGGTACTGGATCCGGTACTGCGACCCAACGAACACCGACGCTTTCATTTCAGAGGAAGCCAAGGCGTTCTGGCTCAATGGTGGAGTGGATCTCTACGTCGGCGGCGCTGAGCACGCAACACTCCACCTGCTCTACGCCCGGTTCTGGCACAAATTCCTTTTTGATCTTGGACACTTACCGACGAGCGAGCCGTTTCAAAGACTTTTTCACCAAGGGTTGCTTACCGCCTTCGCGTTCCAACGCGATAACGGGCAGCTGGTACCTACTGACGAAGTTGAAGAAACCACCGAAGATGTTTTTGTCGCCAAAGATACTGGCGAATCTGTTCGTCGCATCGTGGCCAAGATGAGCAAGAGCCTTCGCAATGTTGTGAATCCAGACGATGTGATCGCAGAATTTGGTGCGGACACCTTCCGTTTGTACGAAATGTACATGGGGCCGCTGGATGCCTCTAAACCCTGGAACACGCGAGACATTGTCGGCGTGTACCGCTTTTTACAGCGCGCGTGGCGACTGCTGATCAATGAATCCACCGGCGAACCAAGGCTTCGATCTGAGACCCACGAAGGCATTGAACAGCAACTGCACCGCACCATTGCCAAGGTCGGCGATGACATTGAACGACTGGCGAACAACACTGCCATCGCTGCCCTTATTGAGTTTGTGAACTTCGCCGGAAAGCAATCTGGCAATCAACCGGCACTGACCCCAGACCAAGCCGATCGTTTCGCGCGCCTTCTCGGCCCATTTGCTCCGCATATTGCCGAAGAACTTCGCGAACGGTGCGGCAGCCCAGGCTGCATTATCCACGCGAAATGGCCAAACTTTGACGAGTCCATGCTCGTGGATGACACGATCGAGTTGCCCGTACAAGTGGCGGGCAAAATGAAGGGCAAAGTGACAATGCCTGCGGATGCGGACGAAGAGACAGTCAAGTCGCTGGTACTGGCCGACGACAAGATTGTCGCCGCACTTGAGGGACGAAGCATCCGAAAGCTGATTTTGGTCCCCGGTCGAATCGTGAACCTGATCCCCGGAGACTGAGTCAGACTGAGCTCGATTGTGGACTCGCGGTAACCGCCGCGGGCTTCACTTCAACCTGAGCACATGCCGAAGGCAATTGCTCGAGCATCTCTCGAAAAGCCGGTGCGGTGCGGAAATCCACCACTGTTTGTGCGGGAATCGTCATGGGATCTCCCGTCGAAGGGTTCCGCACAGTCCGCGGCTTTCGCTGCTTGATGTTGAATGCCCCGAAACCGGTAATCGTGACCCCACCGTCATCGACAATGCCTTCACGCAAAGATTTGATCACGGCCTCAACCGCTTTCCCAGCTTGGACTTTGGAACAGTCCAATTCACTGGCTACAAGTTCAATGATGTCCGTCTTGTTCATCAGTTCTCCACTCACCCTGATTCAGAACCATAATTCGCCGCCCCCACGCTGCAAGTGGCAAAGGCCCTTCAAAATTGCCCGAGATGTCGGGAAGTGCTCTCCCCACGGTGATTTACGAGAATTCAAGAAAATCTAGTTTTTTCCCTCCAACCACAGAATGTGGTGAGGTTCAACGAATCAATCGAAGTTCACCAATATTCGGGACCAGAGTGGGGCCGCTTCCGCCAAGTGGCAGCAGCCAAGGGAAATACACACACCAGGCCCGGCCAACCAACAGATCTCGGTGCACCAGATAAGGCGCATCGTCAACCATGGTCGAGACGAATGGTGAAGGCGTCCCCAAGAACCGTCCATCATGAGAGGCGGCACTGTTGTCACCCAACATCAGGAACTGATCAGGGCCCAGCTCGGCCAGGTTTGAAGGATGGGTACCAAAGCCCCATCCTGTTGGGCTGCATCGATCCAAAACATCGGAGCGTGCTGGATTGCTGTCGGTGCGATCGTTGTTGCGAGAGGCCCGGTGATACAAATCTCGCGCCACTTGCACATCTTCAAGCGTGCAAGGCCCTCCGGTGAACTCCAACTTCAAAAAAGCACTCTTGGCAATGGGGGCTTCGACGGGGTCTCCGGCACCTGGAATGGCACCTTGCGACAATCCGTCAAGCTCTTCATTGGTGACCAAACGTTTTCGGGAATATCCCAGACGCTCACGCGCTGACCAGTCGTACGGGAATTCAAGGACCTGCTCCCCCTGATGCCAGACGCTTACACATTGATCAACATGCCAAATGGTGATTCGGTTTGGGGTCCCTGATGACACCTGATCAACTTCGGCCGTCACCCACTCCGACCAACCAGCCTCGGGACCCACTTCAGCCCAAACCTCATCTCGCATGCGAACCCGCATGACATCATCAAT
This sequence comes from Phycisphaerae bacterium, assembly GCA_002700845.1. GTDB lineage: Bacteria > Planctomycetota > Phycisphaerae > Phycisphaerales > SM1A02 > UBA8653. The sequence goes on from PAFA01000101.1 coordinate 9,688, forward strand.
ACGCTCGACCTCAAATCGATGTTGGTTTGCCTCCAAGACCCAACGAATCGAACCCGTGCTGTTCACTGGGGTCCAGACCACTTCAAAAGCAATATCAGCGGTCCGGTCTGGGGCAGGGTGGGTGTACCCCTTTAATAAACGTCCTCGACCATCAGGGGTATTGCCATAGTTGACGTTGTACGGATTCCAGTTGTTGAACTCTCGAGCACGACGGTTCCATTCCAATTGGGTGAAGTCCTCGCCGCTGAATTCCCACACTGGACCATCCAGCGTCCAATCGTCACCGTTGTGAACAAAGGCGCCAAATCCGTCTGGAGTGGACATTCCACCTTGGTCATGACGCTGGTCGTACACCGGCACCCACAATGCGCGTTGCACCCATTCGGGTTTGCGTTGAATTTGAAAGGCGTCCCAATTCAAATTTCCAGCGCTATCATTTGGTGCGGTAAACAAATCGCCATCCACAATCCAAAGACGTTCGTTCGGCAGGCCACACAAACGCTTGATGTACGTGGGCGCTCGACCAAATGGATCCGCGGGGTTCCGGAAGACCACCACTTCCCACCGACGTGGCTCCCGAAAGTGGTACAGGGTTTTGTGGGTCAGTATGCGATCGCCCTGCCTTGGGTTCAGTGACCTACCTTCCGACTTGCCGGTACCCGGAAACCGGGGGCCAAGCAGGCGATCAGCGGCATTGTTCACAATCGCACTGGTTAAGGCTGCGGGGGCACCTGGCTGAAGGCCCACCGCAAATTCATCGCCAGTTTGTGGGCCACGCATCAATACATGCTGACCCCGCAAGGTTGGCGCCATCGATCCGGTAGGAATGACAAATCCTTCGGCGACAAATGACCTGGCCGCCATCGCAATGACGAACGCTACGATCATCGACTGGAACGAATATGGAAAGGTGTTGCGATCTGGATCCGCCGGACCAGCGGGGTGAAGTGCATTTTGAGAAGAGAGAGTTGGGGTATTGCTCTTACGAACCGCCGCAGCAGCACGCCTTACGGCACCAGCAGAACCTTCGAACACAATGGCCCCGGCAACACCCTCTCGAGCCGTGACTTCAGGGTGGTCCACAGCGGGGAACTGTGACAAATGAGCGGCGATGCTCAATTTCACCATCATCTCATCAGCAACGTGGCCAGGGATTCGATCTCGGTAGGTTGCAGACGCGTCAGTCATGCGTCATGTATCGGGACGCAGGACGGCGTTCCGTGAGCGTTGTCTCAGTCTTCAGAGGCTGGAGGGGAGTTGGACTCTCCACCGCCACGCTTAGGCTTGCGACGGCGGCGACGCTTTTTCTTTGGCGAAGGCTTGCCCTCAACCGGAGAGGCGGCATCCGAGGCATGAGATGCGGGACTCTCTGGCCCTGCCGCACCGTCAGGAGAGCCCTTGGGGCTCCGACGGCGACGCCGACGGGCTGGTGGCGTGTCCCCGGTTTCAGGAGCACGGATGATCTCGGGGTCAAGACCTCGGAGTGGATCGGCAGCACGTGGAGCTGAATCCGGATCACACAGATCCTCGATTGGAACAGCAATCTCTCGACCGTCTGCTTCCAATTTGACCAAAACCAATTGCACCAGAATCTTGCCCTCGATGACCGTACCAGGGCCTTCAGGAGTCCCAACCCGACTTCGTCGCGCGGGCAACTTGGCTTTCAGATCTTTGTACGTTTCTTGCTCGTAACGCAAGCAACACATCAACCGTCCGCAGCGACCTGAAATTTTCAATGGGTCCAAGGTGTGCTTCTGCAACTTTGCGTTGCCCATTGAAACAGGCTTCAGCACTTTCAAGAAATTTTTGCAGCAGCAATATTGGCCGCACTTCTCGTAGTCGGCTTTTATTCGAGCCTCATCACGAGCCCCGATTTGACGCATTTCTACTTTTGACCCAATCTCTTGGCGGAGATCCGGAAGCAATGCTCGAAAATCAACAAAGTCTTCGCTGGTGTAATAGAACGTCACCAACTCACCACCGAGAATGGGCTCGGCGTCAACCGGACGCAGCTCGAGTTGATGCTTCTCAACCAGCGCGGTAAATCTCTCCATCAGTGAGCTTCTTTGCTCGCGAAGGCCGTCGTGCTTCTGCAGATCCTCAACGCTGGCCACGCGTATTGCACGCCCCCAGGTTTGGAATGGATAGTCCTTGCCGCCAGAGTTATCAATGAATTCAAGCATTTCTTGGCGAGAAACACTTTTGCCACAACCGGCATTCTCGCAGGTTGTGGTCAGCATTTCGCCGATTTCGGTCCCGCGGTGCGTCTTGCAGAAAATCTTTGAACCACAACCAGGTGAGGCTTCACCTTCCCATGCGTATTCACCAACCCAACCCAAATCGCCGTATTTCACGACAATGGTCGAAGGTTTCTGCAGACGCGCAGCCTGCTCCGCAACGGTAAGTTCGGTGCGTCGATCTGGATCTGCATCTTCCTCGTAGACCGGAAGCGGAATAATTTTCACGAACTCACCCCGTCGTCTTGACCATCAATGGGCGGCAGTGTGTCGCTAAGATTCAGGTCCTCGGCCAAGAATTCATCCAGTTTCTTCGAGGCATCATGCTCCGCACGGCGGCCCGCCGTACGAAGTTCATGGACACTCTTTCGCGATCGTGTGACGAAATCAACGACGAAGGGCACCTCGCCAAATGGCACCAGCTCACGCAGTCGATTTTCAAGATACCTTCGGTATCCACCTTCGAAAAGATCTGGCTTGTTGACCTTGCACACGATGGTCGGAGGGCCCACTGCTGTTTGGGAGACAAAATAAATCTTTGCTCGGGTGCCCAGAGCCGACGAGGGGCCCCGATCTTTCAAGATTGATTCAAAGGCTGCGTTCAAAGGCCCTGTGGGCATGCGTTCCCGGGCTTGGTCATACAAGTCCAACACCAGCTCCGAAAGTTCTGACACCCCTTCGTCTTTTGTCGCTGCGGTGAAGACGATGGGAGCGAAACTAAAAGCCTTTAATTCTTTGGTGAGGTATTCAGCAAACTTCTCAGCACCGGCTTCAGCAGGATCCACCAAGTCGGTTTTGTTCACCACGAGAATTGTCGGCTTGGTCTGTCGAACCAACTCTGCCGCCAACTTACGATCAACCGAAGAGACTGGCTCGGTGGCATCGATCACCAAGATTGCGACATCAGCTCGCCGAATGGCATCCAACATTCTGAAATAGGCGTAATGCTCAATATCATCGGCAAAGCTCTTGCGCTTGCGAAGACCCGCCGTATCCACCGCGATGAGGCCACGTCCCTCGTATTCAATACGGATATCCACCGCGTCCCGCGTCGTACCAGCGATGTCGCTCACAATGGCCCGTTCTTCACCAGCAAGGGCATTCAAGAGACTGCTCTTCCCTGCGTTTCGTTTGCCAACGATGGCAAAGCGGACGTCCGATGAGGCTTGCTCTTCAGGCTGTGGATGGCCCGCTTCGTTGAGCACGAACCAGATTCGTTCGCGCAACTGTCGGATGCCGTGACCATTGGTTGTCGAGGAAAGTGTCGGCTCCCCCAACCCAAGCGCTGAGGCTTCAAGTCCCGGAGCTTCCCAATTGGGACCATCAACTTTGTTGGCCACCACAATCACACGGTTCGCCACACCTTCTTCTCGAATCAGACGGGCCACTGTGCGATCGAGTGAAGTTAGACCAGACTGAGCGTCAACGACAAAAAGGATGACGTCGCTTTCTTGGCGAGCGCGAGCAATTTGGGCTTCAATATCAGGCGTCAGTTCGGCGAGGTCCTTGCCAACATCATCGAACCGAGCCCCCTCGGCGGTGTAGATGCCAAATCCCCCGGTGTCCATGCATTCCACCACGATGTCTGGCGTACCCCGCGGTGTTTCTGTCGGGGCATCCAATGTTAAAAGCGTGACGACACGATCGCGGGTCACTCCAGGGGTGGGATCCACAATGGATACACGGCGACCAACAAGCTTGTTCAGCAAGCTTGATTTCCCAACATTAGGGCGACCGACAATGGCGACTACTGGACGCATGGGGAAGAGAAGCGGCAGGGGCCGCTCAGTTTTCCGGCTCAACGGTCACTTCTAGACCAAAATCTGCAAGTTGTTCCCGCAACAGTTCCGCGTGCTCACGGTGGGTCACGGTCAACAGCGACAAGCCGAATTCATGAGCTTCTCGAGTGCGGTCGAAGGCATCTTGCGCACCCAGCAGGCACACCCGAGCCACCGTCCGGGTCACATGACCAAAATCGTTGCTTTGATCATTGTGCAACAGAACCTTCCAGCCCGGAAGCCGATCAAGTCGAGGTGGGGCAAGATTGGGGGCCGGAGTCGATTGAGCCGGCTTCGAAGGATCCATGTCTTCAGTATACCGGTCGATCAATTGTCTCCGCGAAAGATTCAGCCACGCCAATCCACGACAACCTTCCCGAACTGAGCCCCGGATTCAAGACGGGCGTAGGCCTTTGAGGCCGCTTCAGGGGCCACCACCGTGTCAATCACGGGTTTGAGTGCCCCAGAACGCAGCAAGGCCACCACCTCACGGAACTCGGACATGTCCCCCATGGTGGATCCGAGAATGTTGAGTTGGTTCCAAAAGATCCGAGCGAGGTCCGTTGTGGCATCGGGACCAGAAGTACATCCGCAAAGGGCCAGAGTTCCACCCCGACGCAAACTCTTCACACAAGAAAGGTGAACCGCTTTACCGACACTGTCGATGGCCACATCGACACCGCGCTTTTTGGTCCACGATCGAACAGAACGAGACCAATCATCACCCGTGTCAAGAATGCCTTCGGCCGCCCCCAATGAGGCCGCCCGCTTCAACTTTTCTTCGGATCGACTGGTCACAATGGCATGGGCCCCAAAATGGCGAACCAAATCCAAAGCCGCCAGGGCGACACCACCGCCGATGCCAGTAATCAGAACATGATCGCCACTGCGTAACTCGGCTTTACGAAGCATGCGCCACGCTGTGAGGTACGACAATGCACAGGCCGAAGCCTCCACCGGATCGTGATCCCCGATATCGAGAAGTTGATCGACAGGTGCCACAAAGAGCCCGGCCATGGTCCCTGGTCCATGCTCACCGATCATCGAAATGTCTTCCGGGGCAGGAGCCATGTCGGGATGAGGTATTGGCGTTTGAAAAGTTGCCGCGTTGAGAAGCACCCGACGTCCAAGCCAACTGGCATCAACGCCTTCACCCACTGCGTCCACCACACCGCATCCATCGGACCCTGAAATTTTTGGCCAGACCTTAGGAAGGCCTGGCAAGCCTCGACCAACCCAAAGATCCAGATGGTTCAATGCCGCGGCTTCGGTGCGCACGGCCACTTCGCCGCGGGCTGGTTCGGGATCCGGATGGTCCAACGCCAAACGGATGGATTCATGAACAGGCTCTCCCTGACGCTCAATCAAAACAGCTCTCATAAATGAGAGTGTAAATCCTCCATTTTTTGGAATACGACACCTGATCCGGGCGTCTGGATAGGTTGGAAAGGACTGCTCTCATGCGTCAACACCCAATTCTGGCCGCTTTCTCCTGCCTTCTCCTTGAAATGGCATTTTCAATGCCCTCTGTTGCCAACAGCGGCACAATCGTGATCGATGGCAACAAGATTGAATCGCCCCGCATGGCGTACGGCCAAAGAAAGTTCAACAACATCGCTGCCGGCGAAAAGACCCAAGAAGCGGCTCGCCGCAAGGCACAAGATGCAGCCAGGCGAAAAGCAGCTCAAGACGCCGCNCGACGCAAGGCACAAGATGNAGCCAGGCGAAAAGCAGCTCAAGACGCCGCACGACGCAAGGCACAAGATGAAGCCAGGCGAAAAGCAGTTCAAGACGCCGCACGACGCAAGGCACAAGATGAAGCCAGGCGAAAAGCAGTTCAAGACGCCGCACGACGTAAGGCACAAGATGAAGCCAGGAGAAAAGCACTTCAAGACTCGAAGCGGAAGTCCTCGGCAGCAAAGCCCCTTCAAAAAGACCAACCCATCCCTCCCAGAGAATTCAAAGCTGAGCGGATGCCCTGGAAACCCAGCATTCGACCCTCAGAACAAAAGCCGAATCGACCAGGCGCTATATCCGCCGATCGGTTCAAGCCTGTTCGACCGAATCAAGATCAGGATGCCGCCGGCTTCAAGGCAAACAGAGCTCCCAAATCGAAGCCCTCTGGTCTGCTTGGAAATCCAGGCACGAACACCACTGCACCATCGTTTCTGAGCGAACTTGGCACCAAGAACCACCTCGCGCCGCCCAACAACAACGATGAACCCGAAGGAATTTGCTGGTGGGAACCAGAACCAAGTCCAGTGGTCAACATCAACATCCACGTTGGATCTGGGGACCACTGTTGGAGGCCGATCCATCACCATCACTGGTGGTTTGGTGGGGGTTGGCACTGGCACCACCATGCCTCGACCTGCACTTCATTCGGGTGGGGATTCTTGTGCTGGAGCAGGCCACCCTGCCACACCGTGTGCTGGCGACCTTGGTGGGACCAGCCCAACTGCGTGGAATGGTGCTCGCCAACGTGGACATGGTGTCCCGCACCCGTCCAATACGTCACACTGCCGCCTCCGCCACCTGCAGCAAACATCTGCTGGGATGCACTTGAGCAGGGGGACATTGCCCAAGCTCGTCGTGACTTTTTGCGGCGGCTCGCAGTGGATCCACACGACGCTGATAGTCGTCTGGGACTGGGACTCTGCGAAGGTCTCCGGGGAAATGAATCTGGAATGCGAGTCGAGCTGCTTCGGGCTCTCGAAGATGAACCTAGGGTCTGCATGACCTGGCGACCCAGGATGACCCGGGATCGAATTCGGGCGGTACTCCACGACGCAACGGAAGCCGCAAAGCGAGTTGATACGCCAGAACGGTGGGTGGCCGTGGGAATTCTGGCTGCTGTGGCTCAAGAAGACGGGTTCGCCTTGGCTGCCATGCATCAAGCCTTTGCGCACCACCGGACTGTCCTTGGAGCTGACCTTCTTCATCAACTTGTTCTGGAGCGAAAGTTGGAATTATTTTGAACAAGGACCGTCAAGAGGGCGTAGCGTCGAATCGTTCATTTTAAAACCACGTCATGATTTCCCCATCTATCAGGAATTAAAATATGCCCTTCCGTTCAATCACTGCTGTTCTTCTCTTGGCCTTTGCCCCCCTCGCCTTGGCTTCAAAATCAAATGTTGCTGAAGACGAAACATTTAATATTGACGGGGTCCACTCAACCGCCATCTTCCGAGTTCAGCATTTGGGTGCTGGAAATTTCTACGGCCGATTCAATGATCTGGAAGGGACTATTGGTTGGAACGAAGAAACCGGACCATCATTTGATGTGACCATCAAGATAGAGAGCGTGGACTCGGGCAACGAAGCATTGGATCGTCACCTCAAGAATGCCGACTTCTTTGATGCCAAGCAGTTCCCCAACATGACCTTCAAGAGCACCAGCGCCAAAAAGATGGGCGACAACTGGAAGGTCATGGGCGAGATGAACATGCACGGCGTGACCAAAGCGGTTGAGGTTGAAATGGAATTGGTCGGCCGAGCCGATGTTGGCCGCGGTGATCGAGTGGGCTTCGAAACGTCATTCACTGTGAATCGATCCGATTTTGGTATGAACTACGGCGTCGAAAACAGCTCGCTGGGCAACGCCACCAAAATTATCGTCAGTCTAGAAGGCATCAAGGCCGAATAAACCGCGCGGCACGCTGCTCTCAAACAACAAAGC
>PAFA01000102.1 GCA_002700845.1 Phycisphaerae bacterium
CATGCGGGGTATCCAATGAATCTGAACTCAGAAAAAAGGTCTTCATGCCAAGTCACTTTCAGAGATTGAAGCCTCAAAAGGGGGTTTTTTCTCGGTGAGAGGCACGCTCCAACCATCGGCCAACTGATGCCTCTGGAGTGAGCGAACAACCAGCACAAGGAGGGGAAGCAAGAACAATGCGAATCCCGCACACACCAGCCAAATACGGACCGACGGCACCCCCATGATTCGCAGCAGCTGAAACAGGGCGATGCCAAACAGACCAGGCAAGAACGTTGACGCATTCCAGGTCCCGAGGAACCGGCCACGTTCTTTGGCCGGAGCCAAATGTTGAATCAACGCCAAAAGCGGGACCAAATAGAAGCCCGCACCAATACCGCCAATGACAAGCGCCACACAGTTGACGGCGTACAGGACCATCCCGTCTCGAGAAGCCAGAAATCCTTCCGCGCTACTCGCTGTTGGCAGAAGACCGCAAAGACCAAAGCACACCGCCAGGCACACCACGCCTCCGGCGGCCAGGCCCAAGCGGACAGACTTTCCTGACAACAATCCGGCAAGCACACAACCAATCCCAATGGCCAGGCCAAGGAGCCCCTGCATGACCGAGACCAGGGTTTCGGACACCCCCAAGACTTCGCGGTAATCCGGAAGAAGCACAATCGCAATGTGGGCGATGAGGTAGAACGCCGCATCTGCGATCACCAGGAGCAATACCGGAGACTTCGACATCGAAACCAATGAACGCCAATAGTCGGCAAACAAGGCATCCGCGATCCGATGAAAAACAGTGCGGGCTTTGGGGAAGACCACCAAGGTGGGCGACATGGCCGGCACAAACGGAAGCGGAAGAAGCGCCAGCAGCCCCAGACCAGCAACACCGAAAACCACCAGCCCGGGCAGCCAACCAATTCCTGCAGATTTCGGAGAAATCAAGAGTGCAGGCTCTTCCGCAGAGGCGGGCGACGAGGAAACAACCAACGGAAGGGTGACCCTTGAAGCCGCAGCTGGGGCAATGATGTCGTCCCCCATCGACAACTCAAGTGCTATGAAGCCATCATCCCGGCTGGGAACAACCTGAGCCATGAGTTCCGAAGGCATGGTGCTGATCCAAGGACCTTCAGGCAACGGGCGTTCAAACACAAATTTCGGCGTGAGCCGCGAGCCATCTTGCACCACCTGACCTTGGACAGACGAGGCATCCCGCAAGGGACCACCACCGGAGATATAGGTCACCTGCAAGGGTGCGTCCGCGTCAGCCGCGAGGCCTGCGGTTGCACCTTCGGTTGAAACCAAAGGGTCAATACGCACCGGATCTCCCAACCAGTGCTCATAGATTGGCCCCCCCGCCAACATGCCCAAAATGACGGCAACGTTCGTGGCCATGGAAGTGATGCCGTTGGCCTTCGGCAGGTCACGCGGACGAATCAACGCGGGAATCAGTCCGTATTTCGAAGGCCCAAAAAAAGAACTCTGCATGCCAAGAAGAAGCATGGCGGCCAGTCCAATGATCACGCTCCCCTTAAGAAACGCCAGCAAAGCCAACAAGGCCACGAAGACTTCCAACATCTTCACGCCCCGCACCATGGTGCGCATGCCAAATCGGTCCGTCAGCCGACCCGAAAAACCCGAAAGCAAAATAAAAGGAATCGTCAACCCATACGCGGCCCATGCCTGACCACCGGGACCGAGCATCCCCCCCCAAATTCCACCTGCTGCCAAAGCGAACGACAGCGTGCTCTTCAGAATGTTGTCATTCAGGGCCGTGAGGAATTGGACCAAGGTCAGACCCAGGAATCCGGGCTGAAGCACACCACGCTTCGGAGGGAATTTGGATGGAGCATTGACCTCAGGCAAGTTTGAAGGATACGTCGGGAACATCCAATGATGTCGTTTTCGACATTTCTTGATGGCGCAAAAAAAGCCCCGCGATGCGGGGCTTTCAAGTGCGGATGAGAGGGCTCGAACCTCCACGGGATTTTACTCCCACAAGAACCTGAATCTTGCGCGTCTGCCAATTCCGCCACATCCGCGTGACGAACGGCGGATTCTACCACGAGCCATGGGAACGTCGAGCCACCTTCTCTGGAGCGTGATCATGGCCTTGAACGACTCAAGGTGAACATGGCTCCACCAGAAGCCCCCTTACGGATTTAGACCTCAACGGCTGCGGTGTCTTCAGCTTCAGCTTCAGCTTCAGCTTCAGATTCAGATTCGGGAAGAACTCCCCGGGCCCGCAAGACTTTTTCACGAATCTCAGCGGCGGCATCCAAGTTGTCTCTGAGGAACTGCTTGGCGGTCTCGCGGCCTTGTCCCATACGGACATCGCCCCAAGAGAACCACGCACCACTCTTTTGACAAATTCCCTCGACCACAGCCAGATCCAGCAAATCACCACTCCACGAAATACCTTCATTAAACATGATGTCGAATTCGGCTTGCTGGAACGGAGGAGCAATCTTGTTTTTCACAACCTTGCATCGGACATGGTTGCCAATGGCTTTGTCACCATCCTTGATTGAACCGATACGTCGGATATCAATACGAACCGATGAGTAGAACTTCAACGCGCGACCGCCGGTTGTTGTTTCTGGCGATCCGAACATCACACCAATTTTTTCCCGGATTTGATTGATAAAGATGACCGTACACTCGCTGCGACTGATGGCAGCCGTCAACTTCCGCATGGCTTGGCTCATCAAGCGGGCTTGCAAGCCAACATGCGAATCACCCATATCACCTTCAATTTCAGCCCTTGGGATCAGCGCCGCCACGGAGTCAATCACAATGACGTTGGTGGCATTGGATCGAACAAGCAACTCGCAAATTTCGAGAGCTTGCTCACCCGTATCTGGCTGAGAAACCAGCATCTCTTCCACGTTGACCCCAATGCGTCGGGCCCAGGTTGGGTCCAGCGCATGCTCCGCATCAATAAAGGCAACCACGCCACCAGATTTCTGCGATTCTGCAGCAATGGTGAGGGCCAAAGTGGTTTTACCACTCGATTCTGGGCCGAAGACTTCAACAATCCGGCCTTTGGGAACGCCACGACCACCAAGGGCCAGGTCCAGACTCAACGTTCCGGTACCAGTACCAGGAGGCGCAGACAGTTTGTCACCCTCGAGACGCATGATGGAGCCCTTCCCGTACGTCTTCTCAATCTGATCGAGCGCACGGTCCAAAGCTGCTTGGCGGCCCTTCGATTCGACTACGGGAGTGGGAGTGGTGTTTTTTTTGCGTGCGGCCATGACTGAGTCGTGCTCCTTGCTGTTCGCTCATCTCATCCAGAGCGGCCCAACGGAAGATCATCCGGTGTGCCGTGAGGATTGTCCTGAAGCAGCCTAGGACGCCATCGCCCAGGCGGTTGATCTTGCTGCAGAACGTGCATCCAACCCCAATCTATCCATATTCGTTCGGGTTCTGTCAGGGGTCCGAACAGTATCGGCGACATCTCATCAGTTTGCTCAGGTCTACGGGAATTTTCTTTGGCGAGACTGACAATGTCAGTCAGTTTGCCCGCATAATCCTCGCCACATGCGACTCATGACATGGAACGTGAATGGCCTTCGCAGTGCATTAAAAAAGGGGCTTCCTGAAGTCCTTCGCAAAATTCGACCACAAGTCGTTCTGCTGCAGGAAGTTCGAGCGTTTCCCGAAGATTTGCCTGAACCTTGGGCTGCTCCACCCCGCTGGCACGTCACTTGGCACCCTGCGACCAAACCCGGCTACAGCGGCACCGCCATTTGGTCCAGATTCCCCATTGATGTGCTGGAGTACGGCGTGGGTGACGATGGCGAGGATGAGGAAGGGCGAGTGATCATGGCCCGAACCGGTGGTGTCGTCGTGGGATGCCTGTATTTACCCAGCGGGTCTTCATCGGAAGCGCGGCAAGCCGTCAAAGATCAAATGCTCAAGCAGTTCACGTCATGGGCAGAACCTTGGCGAAAGAAAAACGAACCCGTATGTCTTGCGGGCGATCTGAATGTTGCCCCCACAGAACGCGACATTTTTCACTGGAAGAGCAACCAAAAGAACAGTGGCTTCCTTCCTCACGAGCGGGCCTGGTTCGCCGACCTTCTCAATCGTGGATGGCACGATCCAGTTCGTGACCAAGCTGGCGATCACGATGGCCCCTACACATGGTGGTCCAACCGTGGACAAGCTCGCGCACTTGATCGCGGTTGGCGCATCGACCACTGGTTGTTGAACGACGCTGCTCACGCTCAAGTGACCCGCGCCAAGGTCCACCGCGACCTCAGTATTGGCGTGTCCGATCACGCACCAGTCACAATTGATCTTTCGTTGGACTGAAGAAAAAAACCTACAGGTAACCGAAGCACAATTTTATGTGATCACAATGCACATGAAATCTGTTTGCTTCGAGAGATTCTCGGAACAATCTTGATATGAGCCGTTGGCCGAGGATTTACTTTCTCGACTGAGGGTCGATCGCGGCATGGATGCTGACGAGGCCAGACAACGTGGATTCGTAGGTCATCCTCGTCACGCAGTGAAGACGGGCGAGGCGATCGTTCCGTCAATTGCGGCGGGTGGAGGTTGATGATGACGTGCAGTGGGGAACGCAGATTCCGTTTAGGTGAAATGCTAGAGATGGCCCAGCGGTATCGAGGCTGGAGTCGTCGCCAACTTGCAAAATCGATCGGCCGTGATCCCACCAAACTCATCCCTTCGACGGGCTTACCACGATTGGATTTTCTGGTCGAACTTGCTGGCGTTCTGGATTGGGAGATTGACGATTTGGTCTCACACCTGTGGGGAGGCCAGCGAGATCAAATTGAACCCATACCCAAAGGGGAAATCTCAGAACACAGTGACTTCAATTCACTGGACCAACTGGCAAAAAGAGCACACCTCGATGGCAATTTCGAAAGAATGATCGCGATGGCTCGAGCGGCCCGCACAAAATCACAAACTCCAACTGAACGAGCGCTTACCTTCAACCGTGAATCTGGAGGCTGGGATGGGTTAGGCCGATTCCGATCGGGCATTCGAGCATTGCGTTCAGGTTTACGCATCTCAAATGTTGACGGAGAGGTGAGACGGATGATGCAATCAAACCTTTCGGGTGCACATTATGGACTCTGGTCATTGGTGGAAGCACGAGGAACCGCCGTTGATCTGATCGATACTTTTCGTCGAAAACCTGCAGAATCCATAAGAGATCATCGATCATTGGCATTTGCCCATCTGCACGTTGGTCAATGCGCACGAAGACGGCTTGGCGATCTCATAGACCACAAGGACCATCCGACAAATGGTCGCGTTGCGGTGGACCATCTTCTCATTGCGAAGGCCCACTTCGATCAAATGCACCGAGAACTCGGCGACTGTAGGCATGAAGGAATTTCAAGAACTTGCACGGCCGGAATCTTGGAGGCTGAGGTTGCGCTTGGCCACCGAACCGCCGAACGTGCCATTGACGAAATTCATCGGCTCATCGAAATGCCGTGCGAGAGCGGTGATGCACTCGAAGCTCAGGGCTGGTCCTGTATTTATGCCTGCAACATTGTTCTTCGATCAATACAGAGTGAATCAGAGGTCCACCGACACCTGGCCATCCTGACCAACAAAGCGCAGGCCGTTGCAGAAAAATTAAACCACTGGCCATTGCGGGAACGTGTGTTCACTATGGAATACATGCGGTGGGAACAGGCGACAGGTGCGGCCGGGATTCGAACTCCAAAAATTCTGGATCATGAAGAATTCAGGACCGTAGCTGGCATGCTGTGTCGGTTTCCAAACTTCCAAGAACGGGGCTGGAAAATCATTCGTAGTGCACACTTGATTGAAAGCTGAATCCATGTTGCCACTGAATAAATATTTTTTAGAGCATGCCCCGTACCTGCATCGAGAAAACGATGCCCAAAAATTCAAAGTGATTCAATCACGGAACACGCGAGATTGCTTCATCTGGAGAATGAAGATTTGGTTCACGCCGACATTCCTACTGGTCGTCATGACCATTCTTCAGAGCGAGTCATCGGCCAGCGATTCAAATTATTTCTCGCACTCCAATCAAGACACCGTGGATTTTTCCTCGACCAGACACCCCAAAAAGCGTTTGCCACTGCCCCCCGGAGAGCCACTCCCACCGCCACTCCCACCCGATGATCCTCCCATGCCCCCTCCTCCTGGCGGAAGGCATCGATCAGATAAATCACCCTCCAACCCGGCATCAATCTTGCTGGTTGCTCATCAATATCAAACTGATCACCTCTACCCACTTATGACATGCAAAATTAATTCCCAACACTTTCTCAGACCAATGGATGAAAATTTTCTGACCGGTTCGGCAACCATCGTCCCAGGTCCAACTGGTTTGATCTTGCTTGTCTTTGCTGGCCGCCACCGACGCCGACGGATGGCCTATGGTGGTCCTTCTACCAATGGTTGCATCCACGATCATTCTGTCCGACCTCCACCTGGGAAGAACCACCAGAGCAGCCATCTCTCCTGAATCAATTGCTGAACTCTGTGCCCCTTTTGATCGGGTTGTGCTGAACGGCGACATCTACGAAGCTCACCATCCATCCCTGAAAGAACGCGCGACGGCGTCATGGCACCATTTGCAAGAACGATTGCATGCCGCGGGTTGTGAAATCATCCCAATCGCTGGAAATCATGATGCAAAGGCTTTCGAGCGACGCGATCTCTTTCTGGAGGATGGATTGGTCTGGGTCACTCACGGCGATGTGCTCGATGAACGCATCGCGCCATGGAGTTTGTCGGCCAACAAGATGGCCAAAGCTTGGAACCAGGCGGCGTCGCAAATGCCCATCCACCAGCGTCTTTCGCTGCAAGGCCAACTTGAGATTTCACGAGCCGCCGGTTTCTCAGAGTGGGATTTGAAGCCCACAGACCGCGTTCCCTCGGCGGGCGGCACCTCGCTGCGTAAAGCAATGCGCGATCCGAGTCGTTTGATCTCTGTTCTTCGCTATTGGAAAGAATGCCCCGACCGCATGCTTCGATTTGCCCGGACAACAAACGTGAAATCACCCATTTTGGTCTTGGGCCACTCGCACAACGCTGGGCGTTGGCGACGTGAAGACCGGACCATCTTGAACACCGGCGCCTTTGGCTTTCCTGGCCGACCGTACGCCGTGGTCCTGAACAACACTGGGGTGGCTCTCCTGGCGGTGGAACGTGAAGACGACCGATACCGGCTGGCTGAGAAGCCATATTGGTCAGACCCTTGGGATGTCGTGCAGGCTCAGGTCTCGTCGGATTGAGAGGAATCTGTTTGGGCAGATGCCCTTGCCTCTGATTCTTTTTGGCTGGCCTCGGCTTGCATCTCTTCGCGGTACGCACGGAAGAGCATGGTTCCGACCACGGCCACAACCACCAACGTCAACAACAAACCCGCCAACAAGAAGAGAACTTCGGTGGGCGGCATGGACCATGTCTCAGTCATGAGTCGTTGCCTTCAACTGAATTGCCCTCATCGCTTTGCTCCTCGCGAAGAACTGGTGGCACCAATTCAGACCGGGCGACCACGGTAACACGGCCAGGGCCATCTTCATTGACCACCAATAAATCGGCATCTTTTGCGGCTTTCACCAAGACGCCCAAACCGATGCCCCGGGAGGAAGCCATGGGTGATGGGCCACTGCTGGTGACCTGCCCCAAGACCTCGCCTGGCGCGCCTTCTTCATCTCGAAGAATGGGTGCTCCTGCTGGCGGAACTTCGCCGGCAGGGAAATGGAATCCAACCACGCGACGTTTGGTTGCACCATCAGCCAGATGCTGCATCCGAGCCACCACTTCTTGTCCGGGATAACAGCCCTTGGTGAACGAGACTCGGCGGTGCACCAGATCTGTTTCGTGTGGCAAAAACTCATGATTGAAGTCGATACCAAAACGAGGCTGACCCGCTTCCAAGCGGATCAAGTTCTGAGCAAACCAACCTGCGGGGCGTGCATTCTTGATCTCCGTCACCGCACCCCAGAAGGCTCGCACAACATCAATCCGCACCAGAACCTCTGCCCCTTGACAAGCAGGCTCATCCACCAGCAGTACGGCTTCTGCGCCATCGCCCACCGCGTTGAGTCCGGCCGCCAAAGCTTCGGTCGCTTTGGGGCCATACAGCCCGATAGAACGCCAAGAGGGACGCTTGATTTCAACGTCCTCGCCAAACATAAAGGCTTCGATTGCTTCAGCCGTCGCCTCGGAAAAGCCAACATCAGAGACCACTATGAAATCAGACGCCCGGCGAATAACCCGCAGATCATCTTCCACCCGCCCCTTCCGGCTGGTTCGAAAACTGTCGCGAACTTCCCCTTCTTTCATGCCGCCAATTTTTTGAGTCAACAGCCGTTCCAACAAGTCTTCAGCATCCGCACCGCAGATCTGAATGCACCCCCGCTGCGTTTGATCAACGACTGCCACTCCGCGGCGGAACGCGGCGTACTCCAACTCGACAGCATCAAACATCGCCACAACCGGTGGCGCTTTTTCGCCCTCTCCCCAACGGATCCAGTGCGGTTCGGCCCCTCCCCCCGTGCGGTGGCCTTCGGCGGCCCCGGGTCGCTCGACACCAGGAACGGTCTGGGTACGGGCTTGCTCAGCCCGCTGGCTCCAAGCCCGATGCAAGTCCAAGAGTGGATCTTCACTTGGTGATTCTTGAGGTTCTGCCCCATTGGCGTTCATACCACCCACGGTATGCCGGACCCGCCGCGTGTGTCGCCCAGTACCTGCGAACTGAAACCTGATTACGCTCCGCGCTCCCATGCCCACGACAGATGCAACCCGGCGGCCCATTGTGCTGGTCCTCGGCCCTACAGCCGGGGGCAAGACCAGTCTTTCGATTGAGTTGGCCCGTCGGCTCCCTGGAGGCGGCACCTGCCTCGGCGCTGATTCCATGCAGATCTATCGCGGGATGGACATTGGGACGGCCAAACCGACCGTAGAAGAACGAACGGCCGCGCCCCACGAACTCTTTGACTTGGTCGAACCAGATGGACCACCGTTCACCGTGGCTGATTGGCTGGACGCAGCCGAAGCCAGCATCAACGCGGTTCGGCAGGCAGGTCGTTGGCCAATTGTGGTCGGAGGCACAAACATGTACGTCCAAAACCTTTTGTACGGCATGGATGCTCCTGCCCCCTCAGATCCAGTCCTACGGGCCAAACTTGAAGCCATGTCCGAGGAAGACCTGAGAGCCAAACTTGTTCAGGAGGCCCCAGAAGACGCCAACCGCATTCACCCCAATGACCGTCGCCGGACCCTTCGAGCCCTTGAGCGGTCCGCCTCAGCCGATGGAGATGGGGGAGGGAATCGAGCCTGGGATGGGCCACCACGCGAAGACTTCGTCGCTGTGGGCCTTGATTGGCCTGCCGAATCCATCAACCGCCGAATCAACGCCCGGGTCAAAGCCATGGCCACTGATGGGCTCATCGACGAAGTCCGTTCGCTGCACGAAGCCAATCGACTGGGGCGCCAGGCCAAGGAAGCGTTGGGCTACCGAGAGATCGTGGACCACTTGGAAGGACGCTGCTCAGCCGCCGATGCCTTCGAGCAAATCAAGATCGGAACCCGGCGATTCGCCAAGCAACAACGGACCTGGCTGAGGCGTTTCAGAATTCTGCCTCGAACGATTTGGCTCTCCGCGGAGGACAAAACCACCCAAGAATTGGCCTCAGAAGCAGAAAATTACATTTTTTCCACCTACGGTGGAGTGAACACGATCGCCGAATAGAGGTTGACAGCCGGACCCGTTCTCGCCACCGTGTCTCGCTTCCATCCCTCACCAACCCCGTTCAGGATCCCATTTGGCCAAGAAGAAGACGAGTTCGAAAGCATCTGGTAGCAACAACGCCGCCAACCTTGTGATTGTGGAAAGCCCCGCAAAGGCCAAAACAATCCAGAAGTACCTGCGCCCCTTGGAGCCCAGTTTGGGCACCTTTGATGTGCAAGCCAGCGTGGGCCACGTCCGCGACCTGCCCTCCAAGTCCCGAAAGGGCATGAAGGAGCCGATCCCCGGAGTGGATCTCGAAAACAATTTCGAGCCCAGTTACGAGGTGATGAGCGACAGCAAAAAAACCATCACCGAGTTGCGTAAAAAGGCCAAGGCCGCCAAAACCGTCTGGTTTGCAACCGACCTTGACCGCGAAGGAGAGGCCATTTCTTGGCACCTCGCCGAAGCACTCAGCCACGATGTTGACTCTGCGAAGCGTGTGGTCTTCAACGCGATCACCGAACGCGAAATCCGAAAAGCCTTCGAGAGTCCTCGTTCTATCGATATGGACCGGGTGAACGCGCAGCAGGCCCGGCGAATTCTGGATCGCATCGTGGGGTACCAAGCTTCCCCCTTGCTGTGGAAGCGCATCACCAGCGGCCTTTCGGCCGGACGAGTGCAATCTGTGGCCGTGCGTGTGGTGGTGGAACGAGAACGAGAAATAAGTGCCTTTGTCCCGGACGAACACTGGGAAGTTGAAGCTGATCTGGTGCTCGATGCCAAATCAGTTCCTGGATTGGCCGAAGCCTTTGAGACTCTCCGTGGTGAAACGGATGATGATGGCAAAGGCCCCACCAAGAAAAGAATGAGCCAGTGGCGACAGGATCACGGTGCGTTCACCGCAAAGCTGGTGGAATTGGATGGCGAAGCTTTCAAACTTGGAACCACTTCTGAATTCCCCGAAGACCTGAGTGAGCGAGTTGAAAAAATATCGGCGGCAGTGGGACTTGAAGCCCCCGAAGTACGCACCGAAGAAGATCCCAAAGGCAAGGGCCCCGCAAAATTCCGCCGTACCGTTCACGGCACGGTGGCCTCTGGCGTCCGTTACGACGTGGCAGGTCTTGAACGCAAGAGCCAAAAGAGAAAGCCTTCACCACCGTTCATCACCAGCACCTTGCAAATGGCGGCCTCAAGCTACTTGGGCTTTGGTCCCAAGCGGACCATGGGGGTTGCCCAAAAGCTGTATCAGAACGGTCATATCACGTACATGCGTACCGATTCGCCAGGGCTTTCTCCTGAAGCCATTGAAATGGCCCGAAGCCTCATTGGGCAAACGTTTGGTGATGCCTACCTTCCTGAAAAACCCAGACACTTCGCGGCAAAGAGTGATGGTGCTCAAGAAGCCCACGAAGCCATCCGGCCCACCAATGCCTCGGTGGAGGGGAAAGATCTCAAGAGCGTCAGCGATGAAGATCGGAAGATCTACGACTTGATCCGAAGGCGATTCCTGGCCTCCCAAATGACCGATGCCCGTTGGGGCCTCCTCAATGTCAAACTGAATCGTGCAGACCAGGCGACAGGGGCGGTACTCCGTGCCTCAGGCCGGACGTTGGAATTCGACGGATACCTCAAGGTTTCCGGGGTCTCCGTCAACGTCGACGACCAAAACTTGCCAGATCTTCCCGAAGGGACACCGACCTACCCCTTCTTTGTTCGCCCCGAACAAAAATTCAGCAGCCCCCCCAGCCGCTACTCCGAAGCCTCGCTGGTGAAACGACTGGAAGAAGAGGGCATTGGTCGCCCATCGACATACGCGTCCATCATCTCAGTGATTCAAGATCGCAACTATGTGGAGTTGGTGGGCAAGAGCTTTCACGCCACAGACATTGGTGAAGCGGTCACTGATGTCATGATGAATTCTTTTCCCAACCTCATGAGCCTCGATTACACGAAGCGCATGGAGGATGAGTTGGACTTGATCGCTGGAGGCGCTAAGCAATGGCGTGACATGCTTGGGGAATTTTATGGCCGATTCTCCAGCTCTCTGGAAGCCGCCCAAAACCAACCCAATGTTCGAGCGGAATTGAAGCCGGCCAAATGGGCGTGCCCGGAATGCGGTTCGACCACCGCCTATCGACTGGGCAAAAGCGGAAAGTTCTTGACCTGCACGTGCTACCCCGATTGCAAATGGGCCTGCCCCATCGACCGCGAAGGAAATCCAACCGGTCCAGAACAAGTTGACATCGTGTGCCCTGAAGACGGCGGTGACATGGAACTCCGTTCCGGTCGCTTCGGAAAATTCATTGCTTCGGTCAATTATCCAGAAGTTAAATTTGTTCTGAATTTGGACCGCAAAGGTGGCATCAAACTTCCGTCACCCCCGCCTCTTGAAATTGATGAAGAGTGTGAAAAATGCGGGAAGAACTGCTACTTGCGGGATGGAAAACGCGGGCCATGGATCGGGTGCTCTGCCTTCCCCAAGTGCCGCGGTCGTGTCGCGTATTCCAAATTGCCTGAGGAACGCAAAGAAGCGCTTCAGAAAGCACTTGGCACTCACCTCCAGGCCAACCCCCAGCCAGAAATGGTTCGAAAAGATGGCACCCCTATCACCGAAGGCATGCTTGCCACGGACCTCTTGGTTCCTGGTGGTGCGGTGGTACTCGAGATTCACCCCGACGCTAAAGGTGATGACGACTGATGTTTGAAATGCTTACCGATCGCGTGGGCAAAAGCCTTCGCAATTTGTCTGGCCGCGGGCGCATCAGCGAATCCAATGTCCGCGAATCTATGGATGGTGTCCGAACCGCCCTTCTTGAAGCTGATGTGCACCACGAAGTGGTCGACACCTTCTGCGAGGAGGTTGTCACAGAAGCCCTTGGTCGTGAAGTCACCAAGAGCCTGAAACCCGGCGAAGAAATGATCGGCGTGGTTCATGAAAAGCTCGTCGAGTTGATGGGGCCTGACGCAACACCACCCATGTGGGTGGAGCCCGGACCAACGATCGTCATGCTCTGCGGCTTACAAGGATCTGGCAAGACCACCACCTGCGGCAAGCTGGCTTCAAGATGGAAGAGCGAAGGACGCAAAGTTCTGGTTGCCGCCGCCGATTTGCAACGTCCCGCTGCAGTAGAGCAACTGCAAACTGTCGTACAAGGGGTTGAATCCACCGGGCGTGGATCCGGACGTGTTTCCTTTTACGGAGAGCCCGAACGCTGCGCGGAGTTTGGCCGGGCGGTTGGTGAGGCCGTCACGGTTTGCCGAAACGCCATCAACCAGGCCCGGGATGAAGGCCACGATGTGGTCTTGCTGGACACTGCCGGTCGACTGCATGTCGATGACGAACTGATGGGTGAGTTGGAGGCCATTCAAACTGCCGTTCGCCCGCACCGGATTTTGCTCGTGGTGGATGCGATGAGTGGGCAAGACGCCGTCGACAGCGCTCGCGCATTCCACGGACGACTGGAAGTTGACGGCGTCATCCTTTCGAAATTCGATTCCGACGCTCGAGGTGGAGCGGCCCTTTCGGTACGACGGGTCACCGGCGCGCCAATCGTGCATTTGGGGGTAGGTGAACACAGCGACCAACTCGAAGATTTTCATGCCGAACGGGTGGCCGGTCGGATCTTGGGCATGGGAGATGTGGTCTCTCTGGTCGAAAAAGCTCGCGATGAGGTCGACGAAGCGGATGCGCAAAAGATGGCGGTCAAACTTGCGGAAGGCCGCATGACCATGGACGATTTTCTTTCGCAAATCAAAGCCATTCGCCGCATGGGCCCCATCAAACAGCTTCTTGGCATGCTCCCCGGCATGGGTGCTGCCTTGAAAGACATGCCAATTGATGAAAAACAATTCGATCGGGTTGAAGCCATCATTGGGTCCATGACCAAAAGCGAGCGAGCCGAGCCCGACCGCATCGAAAGATCACGAGCCAAGCGTATTGCGGGCGGCAGTGGCACCGAACGGGACGAAGTGTCTCGCTTGATGAAGCAGTTTGATGGCATGAGCAAAATGGCCAAATCCATGCTTGGCCCCGATGGAAAGCCAAGAGAATCCCCCGCCATCCCCGGACTCCCAGGCGTGGGCAAGGGCAACACCCAAATCAAATCTCGCCGGGCTGCCGCCAAACGAGGCAAGGGCAAAAAGCGACGCTAACTCGCCTGTTGCCCGTCATCAATGGGCAACGGATCTGAGACATCACCCCGGGTCCAAGCGCGAAGCCGAGGCAGTACAACCCGGATCACCAAAATCTTGAGGCAGGCGGCAAGAGGAATGGCCAGCAGCATGCCGTACACGCCGAGCAGCGCTCCACCGGCCAACACTGCCACAACGATCGTGACCGGATCCAAGCGGGTGGCTCGACCCGCGATCAGTGGCAACAACACCCAACCTTCGATGGCTTGAACCAACCCAAAGACACCTGCCGGGAGAACGATGGGAATCCACCACGCCACGCGTTCAATCTCGGGGACTTCCAAACGGGCCAAGATCGCCAGTCCAATGGCAACCGGACCACCCAGCAGACCCAAAAAAGGCACAGTGGACAAAGCCCCGGTGGTCATGCCCAGGACAAAAGCGTAGGGGACGCCAACCAACCACCAGCCCACACTGAAAAAGAGGCCCATGATAAAGCTGACCAACAGTCGGCCGCGGACAAAGCCACTGACCACGTCGTCCATCTCTTGTAACAACGCGAATATGGAATCTCGATTGTCGCGCGGAACCATCTGACCGCCAAATCGCTCGACTGCGGGATACCAGGTCACCAAAAAGTAAAAGTAGAACGGAATCAAGAACAACAAGAAGCCCGCATCAACAAGGGCAAACAATACGTTCCACGCGCTGGCGAGGGCCGTTCCAGCCGCTTCCAGTCCTCTCTGCTGCAACGCTGAGTCTTCTTCTTGTTCCTGCAGTTGCTCTCGAACCAGGCGTCCAACCTGATCCTCGAGTGATTCGGTAGGCGTCTGTGCAGCCAAGGTCTTGGGGGCATCCATGTCCTGACTGCCATCAACCTCGCGTAGCCCGTCACCGGGAAGCAATTGGGCCATGCGCTGCAGAGGCGCTGCTGCTTGCCCAGGCAAGATCGACTCCATTTGGAGAACGCGACTTTGCATGGCGCCAGATTCAACATCGTCCACCAGCCGAAGGGTTTGCCCCACGATGAGTGGCAACACCAAAGCCAACAGGCCAACCACAACTACACCGAACAAGCCAACAAACCAAGCGGCCGCCCTGGTTCGTGAAACCCCACGGCGTCCCAAACCTTCAACCAAAGGCTCAACCAAATACGCCAACAGCAAGGCGACCAGGAGAGGGACCGTGATCGAAGACAAGGCATATCCAAGCCACAGCAAGGACAACCCACCAGCGATGAGCAAGACATCCCGAACCGCTTGAATTTCCCAAAGATGCTTTCGATCAAATGAGGTCATGCGTCGAGGACCTCACGAAGATCAAGTACCGACCGAAAATGATCTGGGTGGTCGTCTTCGGTGGTCGAAAGTTCTCCCCTAGACACCATGGCATAGACCATCCGACCAAAATCATCTGATCGCTCAATGTGCCAGTTGGAGAGCACCAGCCATGCCAAGCCGCCCCAGCGGGCCTGAGCCAGATCCGCCAACCCTCGGCACAATTCCCCTCCTGAGACATGGCGCGTCCCTTCCACCTGACCATGGCGGTGGGTGGAGGCGTGGTCCAGCCCCTGCCGCACAAAGTCGTACGCAGCTGGGGGATACGGCAAGTCTTCAAGCAGGGTGTTCGCTTCGCTCACGTCTTGAATCATACCCCGAAGACGCTGGAGTTCATCCCCGACTTGTCCACCTGCCGCCGCGGAAGTGCCTGCGGTGGGTACACTTTGCGGACTTTTACGGAGATAGATGTATGCCCTCGATTCGCCTCCTCGTCCTTGCGCCCACCGCCCTTTTGGCCTTTGGCTGTGTTCCCCAAGACCAATACGACAGCCTGCTGATGGCCAACAACACGTTGGAAGAAAACCAAGCGGTGGTTGAATCTGAGCGTGACGAAGCCCTTGCGCGTATCGACGAGGCCGAAGCTCGCGTCTCCGAAGCCGAAGGTCGCTACGCCTCACTGCAAGACGAATTTGGCGGCATCACCGAACAACTGGGCAACTCCCGCGACAACCTGCAAGCCGTGCGAGAGCGTTTGATTAAGCTCGAAGCCGGTCCACTGCCCACTGACATGGCCACCAATCTGGTTCAGCTTGCGGCAACCTTTTCTGACCTCCTGACCTTCGAAAAAGAATCGGGCACCGTCCGCTTTAACAGTGATTTCACATTCTCTTCGGGTTCAGACGTCTTGAAAGATGGCACCACTGAAGCGATCAGTGCTTTGGCGAAAATCATGAATGCAGCTTCTGCGTCCGGGTTTGAGTGCGAGGTCATCGGACACACCGACAACGTCAAAGTGTCAAACCCAGCAACTCGAGCCAAGCACAAGAACAACACCTACCTCGCTGTGCACCGAGCCATCTCGGTTCGTACTGCTCTGGTCGCTGCTGGTGTGAATGCCGCCCGAATCAAGGTTGCGGGCTACGGGGAATACCGCCCTGTGGTCGCCAACTCCAACAAGGGTGCCGCCCAAAACCGACGCGTCGAGATTGTGTTCGCCAGCAGCACCATGCTTGCCGAGCTCCCTGCCGCCTCGGACATCTCGGCCCCAGCCACTGAGATCGCCACCCCGATCGAGACCGAAGAATACGACCTCCCGAAGTGATCAATTCACTGAGGAGCCCAGAGGGACCAGATCCCTCTGATCGTATTTCCTCCAAATCTGAGCCAAAATCACGCTGGTCCGGGAAAAACCACTTTTTCCGGACCAGTATTCGTTTGGATTCTGTGAATTGCCGGGGGATTACTGGCATGGAGGCCGTCTCGAATTAGACTTCTGTGAACCCCCCTTTTACGGAGTCCCTGCAATGAAAAATGTGATGGCCCTCGCGGCACCTTTGGTGATGAGTTCAGCGGTGCTTGCTGATGCTTCAGGTTCTTATGGCTGGGAAGATGGCATTGCGACCATCATTGGCAGCNATGGAAACCTCGGCTCTGCAGAGAATGTCTCTGACAACCCAAATACTGNCACGCAATCCTTGTACNTCGTGGAGAATCCGCTGAGCGGCACACCACAAGCGTANGTGGCTTGGNTTCAAGGCCTGACCGACGGCGACGTCATTGATGGCTCGTTCTTCGCTTTCGACGAAAGCGATGTCCGACTTCGAATTTGGGGCCACTACACCACCGGAACCGATGACCCCACCAGCTACTCTGGCTCTGCCAGTGGGAACACGGGTTACACAACAGATATTGGCTGGGAACAACTGAGCCACACCTGGACCTTTGACTCCAATGGTGGAACCCGGGACGGCCTGATGATCGAATGCCGGATTTACTCCGGGGACGCAACAAGCAACTTCGGCTGGGTGGATGACGTCTCCGTGAATGTCACGGGATCAAATGCAACCATCTTGTTTGCGGACTACCTCCTTGGGGATGTCGACAGCGACGGGATCGAAGACAGCATCGACAACTGCCCGAATACTCCAAACGCTGACCAAACCGACTGCGATGAGAACGGTGTCGGTGATGCCTGCGAAGCCGACACGAGCGACTGCAACGGCAACGGCATCCTGGACAACTGCGACATCCAAGATGGAACTTCCAACGACGCGGACAGCAACGGTGTCCCTGACGAATGTTTCGGCAGCGGGATGGTCTTGAACGAGTTCAACTTCTATTACCCGCCTGACTATGACGGCAACGGAGATGGCGATACCGGAGACTTCAACGACGAGGAATATCTTGAAATCCTCAATACCACTGAAAGTGATATCGACATTTCCAACTGGTCCGTGAGCGACCGCACCGGTATCCGACACATCTTCAATTCTGGCACGGTGATTTCTGCCAATTGCGGGATTGTGATCTTTGGTGGCGGCTCCCCTTCTGGCGCTTTCGGCGGCATGGAAGTCGTGGTGTCCAGTTCCGGCGCTTTGGGCTTTAACAGCAGCGATGACCTCTTTTCATTGGCCAATGACTCCGGCATCATTCAAGATACCTACGAGTACCTCACGCCTTCGAATGATGATTTCCGTGGCTTCACTCGGTCCCCCGACGGCTCGGGTGCATTCGTCTACATCGGCGGCGCAGATGGCAGCTTGGCGACCATTGGCCTCGATGAGTCAGGCGGCTTCTTCGACGGCTGCAGCAGCGGTGGCGACAGTGACAGCGACGGCATCCCTGATGACATCGACAACTGCCCCAACACTCAGAACCAAGGTCAAGAAGACTGTGATGGTGACGGTGTGGGCGATGCTTGCGAAACCAACGCTTCGGACTGCAACTCCAACGGTATCCCTGACAGCTGCGACATCACTGATCAAACCAGTGGCGACTGCAACCTCAACGGCGTTCCCGACGAGTGTGATCTGATCGATGGCACCCTCGAAGACAACAACGGCAACAGTGTCCCTGACTCCTGCGAAGTAGACGTCCCCGCGGATGTCTACGTCAATGAAGTCCGTCGCGATGAACCTGGCCCAGACAACAACGACTACGTTGAAGTACGTGGACCCTCAGGTCAATCCATGGACGGCATCTCACTGATCATCATCGGTGATGGTGCCGGTGGCGACGGCGTGGTCGAAGAAGTCATTGACCTCAGCGGCCTCTTCATCGGCGGCGACGGCGCTTTGCTGATCTGTGATGATACGTTCACCTTGGGACCCATCGCGTTGGCGGATTTGATCCCCGAAGGCGGTGTCAACTTGGAGAACAGTGACAACATCACAATCGCACTGGTCACCAACTTCACCGGAAGTTTGGACGACGACCTCGACACCGACGACGATGGCACCCTTGACGCCACCCCGTGGCTTGGTGTGGTCGACGCCGTGGGCTCGATTGAAGAAACCGAGACCCCTCCTACCGGTACCGAATGGTCATACGCCACCAGCCTTGGTGGTGAGGACGTTGGTCCCGACAGCACATTCGCTCCCGCCCATATCTGGCGTTGCCCAGACACCTTGGCCTGGAACATTGGCGTCTTCGGATCCGACGATGGTGAACTGCAAGACACCCCCGGTGTTGGCAACCTCACCTGCGATGGCGGTGGACCTGGGAACTGCCCGGAAGACGTTGATGGCGATGAAGTTGTTGGATTCTCTGACATCCTTGCCCTTCTTTCCGGATGGGGCAACAGTACCCCTGACATCGATGGCGATGGAATCTGTGGGTTCAGTGATTTGCTGGCTGTGCTTTCCGCCTTTGGCGATTGCAACCCGTGATCTGCTGATCCAACCCAGCTGGTGTGATTTCACACCTGTTTGTCTCAACATCAAGCCCCGCTTCGGCGGGGCTTTTTTTTGTTGGGACGAGATCCAGAAGAGTTGGGTGTCCTCAATTGGCGACGTTCGGCTGCAGCCCGCATGAAGCCATGGCCGACAGGAAGCTTCTTGGAGGATCGATCCGATGTTGCTCCGGACGATCAGTGACCGGATGCGGAAATCCAAGACGCCAAGCGTGCAGATGCATTGGATCGGCCAGACGCATGGCCTTGCTCGAGGTATCAGGCGGCTCGTCGACGCGGTACACCCGGTCGCCCAAAATTCTGACGCCAACCCCTTCGGTTAAGTGCACGCGAATTTGATGAAGACGCCCGGTCGAAATCCGACAAGCCAAGAGAGCGTGCTCCGCTCCCGCAGCGACCTGTCGCCAGGCGGTGTACGCGGGCTGCCCCGCAGGGTCTGGCACAGCCAGCCGAACGCCAGCACGCTCAACTTCTCGCAATGGAAGATCCACACGGCCAGATGGACTGGTGGGTACAGAATCCACCAACGCGAGGTAATCCTTCTCAACCCGTCGCTCGGTAAATGCCGATCGCAAGCCTTCGTACCCGGCCGCTGTTCTTGCCACCAACAACGCGCCGGAAGTATCGCGGTCAAGCCGGTGGACCACGCCAAAATCACGCCGGGCACCAACCTTCCGGAGTTCCGGTCCGTACCGACTCGCCAACAACCCGTTGAGCAGGGCGTCGTCCTGATGCCCAAGACCAGGTTGGACCACCCGGCCACCTGATTTGTTCACCACCAGGTAGTGCGGGTCTTCATGGGCGATCTCGATGGTGACCGCGGTGTTGGGCACTGGAGTGCTCACGGCGTGAGCCCTCGGTTGGGGACTCGGCCTCGATCGAGCATTTGAAGTTCGACCGCTTGTTCCATGAACTCGGGGTGTTCAGCCATCCCTTCCCAACTCCACCAAGCCCACGGGTACCAGCCACGTGCGTCGCTTTCCGGGTGCAAGCGGAATGCAATCGGGATGCGTCTTTCGAGCTCTCGGATCTCACCAAAACCACGCCAACGTTGCTTCGGAGATCGGTTGATGACGCCGTCACCGCGGAGATACTCCATATCAAACGGTATCCATCCCAAATCAGGATGAAACCACTCTCCCCAAGTTACGGGTTCTGGAGGCCTTCGAATACCGCGATAACGAACACCATGGACGGATCGAGCAGGTAAACCCGCTGCACGCAACACACCAACCGCCACCATGACATCTTCCACGGGATTCAGAACATCGGACTTCGCCGCCTCGCTTGCCTTTCGAGCCACAATCCCGCGGATTGCGGTGGACCGTCCTCGTGCCGTTGCAGGCTCCCCCACTCGAAATGTTCGTATGACCCCAGCCAATAGTGATTTGGCCGCGACCCAAGGCGACACAACTTGAAGACGATCACCTGAAATTTTCTCAACGGCTTTCAAAAAAACAGGATCATCTGAATCAATCAAGCCGCTTGGCTTGAGCGCTTGTGTTCCTTCAGAAGACATAGAACGGGGCCACGGCAGAGCAGAGGCTCGAGCCTCATCAACCACGACGGCGTAGGTTCGCTGCGGCAACGTGATTGACCAACGCATGGTGGAATCACGGCCTTCACCCAAAGCAAACTCAACCGCTCGTTCACCCAAAGTGTCGACCGGGAGCACTTTCCCGTTGGAGATGGCCGATTTGTCTTGCCGGGTGCCAATAAACAAAAGGCCGTCCAAGCGATCAGCCGCCGCTTTGGACGAAGCACTTTCTTCAACAAACGGCATCCTGATCCGCCCACCTTTGGTGTCAAAAAAACCGTTTGGCTTCACATTCGCCCAGCGGGTTCCGTCGATCCAAGGGGGCCGGTAAGGCCAAAGTTGATCGGGACGGAAGATCCCCATGGGTCGTCCATCGGGGCCCAGCTGAATGGGAACCTCGCTGGAAAGGCGAATTTCGACGGTAAGTTCCCAATCGTGGGCCTCCACTTGACGGAGGATCTCCTCGGCGTGGGAATGGCCCGCAACGGTAAGGAGTACGGCCGCAAAGATGGAGAATTTGAAGGACATGCAGAGATCCACTTGCAAAGTGTTGCATCTGCGAGGATAACGGACACTCTGGCCTGTGTATTTCGAATTGCCCGGAGGGTCATGTCCCATGTTGCATCGGTTGTATTTGTGTTCTTTCCTTGCGGCTGCACTCATGTCTGGCTGCGATCAATCCCCCCCCCCCAGCGAACTCGCGGCTCAGAGTGGGGCAACTGCCGACTCAAAGTCAGAAGAGACAACTGGCGACTCAGATTCAGAAGGGGCAAAAGCCACACCAGAGGCAGGGGCCATTGCCACGCCGCTCGGAGCCCCCGTTCTCGGCCTGGCCCGACTCGAACACGACTTTGGTGAAATTTGGGACCTCGAAGAACAACAAACGGTCTTCAACTTTGAGAACAAAGGCGAAGGCCCGTTGATTATCGAAGAAGTGAAAGCTTCATGCGGCTGCACCACCCCCACCCTCGACAAAAAGACCTACCTCCCTGGGGAGGCCGGCACGCTGCAAATTGCCTTTGCCCCAAAAGGCAATGGTCGTCAAACCAAGACGCTTACCGTGCGATGCAACGACCCCAAAAATCCAGTGACGGTCCTTCGGATCTCAAGCACCATCAAACCGTTTGTGAAACCAGACCCGCTCTACCTGCGCTATGAAGAAGTCGCCAAGGGCGAATCCAAAACACTGAAGCTTGACCTGCAATGTGTGGACCCAAACTTTGAGGTTCTTGATTTTGGTGTTCGGGGTACGGCCGCTCGTTATTTCAACGTGGTTCAAGATNCATTCATCCCCAATCAACTGNCCGTGACCTTCCTCGNNAACGCCCCATGGGGCCCCCACTACGGGANNNTCTTTGTCAAAACCCGAGGCACCCTACCCAGTGGATTACCCGTTGAAAAAGAAATTCAGTGCACAGCCTCAGTCACGGTCCTCGGAAACATTCGACCTTCGGACACCATGTTTCGGGTTGGAGCCACCGCACCAAAGAGATCCTTTCAAAAGGAAATCACGCTTACCGCGGACAAACCGTTCTCGATCTTAAGCGCAGAAATCAATGGTGCTCGCCGTGACGGACCAAGCATGAATCTGAAGTTCGCCCCAATCTCTGGAGATGGCAATGTTTGGGAAGTGCAGCTTTTCGGCGATCCCGGTGATTACTTGGGCGCAATCTCGGCATTGGCCATCATTAAGACCGACCTCCCCGACGAATCGCAAATGAAATTCCGAATCGCGGGCATGGTGCGTGAACTGAACAAATGATGTTGGCTCTGCTCTGCGGTCTACTCAGCACCAACCAACCCAATATTGTGCTGATCATGGTGGACGACCTTGGATGGCGAGACACCACCGCACGCAACAGTCCCGCTGAAGACGACACGCAAATTCAACTGCACACACCACACATTCAACGTTTGGCTGATGAAGGTGTGCGATTGGATCAAGCCTACGCCTCCGCATCGGTCTGCACACCAACCCGAGCGTCACTTCTGACTGGAGCCGCCCCCGCACGTCACCGCATCACATGGTGGACATTGCATCACGACCGGGACACCAGCGCGAAACATCCCACATTGCGGCCACCGGCATGGCAAAAGGAGGGGCTCCAACCATCTCCCGATCTTCTACCCGAACGGTTGAGGCGGGCGGGGTATCGAACCATCCATGTGGGCAAAGCCCATTGGGGCGCCCACGGCACACCAGGAAGTGATCCGGTCCAGTTGGGATTCGATGAGAACATCGCTGGACATGGCTCTGGCGCCCCTGGCTCCTATCGCGGAGTTCACCGCTTCAAAAATGCAAAAAGCACCACAGACTTCACCCAACAATCTGTTTGGGATGTCCCCGGCCTTGAGAAGTACCACGATCGTGACCTTTTCCTGACCGAAGCCCTTGCGATCGAGGCATCCCGGAGCATTGAGGCGGCGGTTGCTGCTGAAGAACCATTCTTCTTGCACTTTGCGCCCTATGCCGTGCACACCCCAATCATGAGCAATCCCCGCTGGATGTCTGAAACCAAAGATCTCCCCGCGGTCGAAGCACGCTACGCCAGTCTTGTGCGTTCAGTGGATGCTGCCGTCGGCGTCCTGCTGGATCGCCTCGAAGTCTTGAAAATCAAAGACAACACCTTGGTCATTTTTACCAGTGATAACGGAGGTGTGTCTGGATACGCCGGCAGACCCTCGAACCGAAACGCCCCGTTGCGCGGAAGCAAAAGCAGTCCTTACGAAGGTGGACATCGGGTCCCACTCATTGCACGCTGGCCCAAGCACATCCCGCCGGGATCCACCAGCGATGCCCTGGTGGTAACCCACGATCTTCATCCCACGCTGCTGAACTGGGTTGATTTAAAGGACTCTGAAAAAACTGTGGCCGATGGACTCAACATTTCATCCATCCTGACGGGCAAACAGGATCTTTTGGACCGGTTCATTGTGTGGCACAAACCTCATCGCACGGGGGTCAAAGGGGCAAGATTCATGCCTTGCACCGCAATCAGAATGGGCAACGAGAAGCTCATTGCATGGCATGCTGATCAGCGTTTTGAACTCTATGACCTCAAAAGGGATCCCGGAGAGCAACACAATTTGGCGGATACCCAGCCCGAACGTGTCAGTGAACTGGCCCGCATTTTGTCACATTGGTGCCAAGATGCCGGAGCCCAAATGAGCGTCGATCAAGAACGTGGGGAATCGATCCCTTGGTTTGACGCTTGGTAGAACCGTGGACGTGGAAAGAACAACAACGCCACCCCGACCGCGATCAAAGTAAAGACTCCACCAAAGACCACACTCATCCACGATTTCACATTCTCACCAGTCATGAGGGTGGCTTCTTCTGGCTTGCTCGGGTTGTATGCCACTAGTGTTGGAGTGCCTTCTGGATATCGCTTGGCCTGCGACAATGCGGCGGCAGACTTTCGATATGACCTTTTGATCCCTCCGGCTTGCACACGATCGGAAGCAAACGTCACGCCGTTCACTTCGTAGGTGTACACCACCACAGGAACGAAATGGTGGCGTTTGTCTCCACTGTCCCATTCGCGATGCGATTCCGACAAGACAATTGTGCCCTCCACGGTGGGCCATGTGCTGCTGTCCCGCGCGATTCGATTTTCATTCCACCCGTGTTGAACGATAAAAGCTCCAACCGTTGCCATAACAATGCCCACCGTTGCCGGAATCCAATGTCCCTTGGGTCCTATTTTCTTGGGACCAAATGAACCCTGATTCAAGTCGACACTTTTCATTCGGCGACGAGCGGTAAGCATGATGCTGATCCCTGCACCAAATGGAACCAGACTGCCCAACGGGAGAAAACGCTCCCAGCCTTGCCCTCCCGGTTCAATCACTGAATCGACAGGGTTTTCCGGATTGACCCGAACTTTGATCAGGCTGTTCACCGGATATGCGTTGACCCTAGACTGTGACCACACGGCATCTCCGGTACCAAAAGAAACTCGATCACCCGTGTAGGACACTCCAGCAAAGAGATAACGGTATTTGACTTTGGGATCGACGAACCGATCATTGTCGCTGTCCACGCGAAATCCCAACGTGGAAGACACCACTTGAGCATCCACCTCCGGCCAAGACCGCGAGACTTCCAGTCGTAGGGCGTACCAGGCCGTGATCGCCATGAAGACCAACCCAGCCAAAATGAACACACAACCGAAGCCATAGGCCAAACAACCAGCCAAAAACATTTTGTTTTTCGACTCCGGCTTGCTTGTTTCCATCATGGGAGGAGAATAGCGAGGTGATGTTTAGTGCTCTGCTGCTCGCGGGAGGCCCCCTCCCTCCGATTGTTCCGGAACTTGGCGCCCCACGTCCGCCATGGACGTTCAGTGACAGCGATGAAGCCCTGCTCGAAAGCGCGCAATTCGGCGCGTTCCGGGCCTTGACGTCGGTCACCGCTTACGGAGGCATGGTGAGGGATTCAACCAACAGTCCCGTCATCAGTCTCGCCGGGGTTGGCTTTCAGTTGGCCGCACTTGCTCTCGCACCAGAACACGATTGGCTCACCGAACTCGAAGCCGAAACCCGAACCCTCAACATCTTGCAAGCGGTTCTGAACACTCCCGACATCGCCAAGCACGGCTTGTATTACCACTGGATCGATGCCACGACTGGCGCGCCCCGGCCCGACTGGGACGGCGTATCCACCGTCGATTCGGCCCTGTTCTATGCCGGAGCCATGGTGGCTGCTTCTCGATTTGGCGGGTTCGTTGACAGCGCGGTGAATGAACTGATCCTCAATGCGGACTGGTCCAAATTTGTCTTATCCGATGAAGTCCCAAGCTTTCCTTCCGGATACCTCAGTTTGGCTTGGGAACCAAACGACGAAGCGCTCCCCACCGGTGAAGGTGAGTTGCTCCCCTATGCCTGGGTCGACGCCATGGACGAAGAGCGCCTCACTGTTTTCCTGGCCCAGACACAACTAAATCCCAACAAAACCACCGATCCGGACATGTGGTGGACGCTGCGGCGTCCTCTTGGAATCACTCCAGCAGGCGAGCGGGTGGTCTATTCGCCGTATTCGGGGGCGTTCTTCAGAACGTTCTACGCCCAGCTCTTTTTGGACACCCCCCGTATGGGGCCCGACAACCCAAGTGAGCATGGCTTCAGCAGTCGAACCACCACTGATTTTTGGGAGAACACCCGGCGACATGCCCAAATGCATCGGGACCGAGCCATAAACAATCCGAATGGACTGCCAACCCTTGGCCCCGTGGGCTGGCCCCTGACCGCATCGCTCTCACCGAACGGCTACGCCG
This sequence comes from Phycisphaerae bacterium, assembly GCA_002700845.1. Lineage (GTDB taxonomy): Bacteria > Planctomycetota > Phycisphaerae > Phycisphaerales > SM1A02 > UBA8653. Next base: position 25,829 of record PAFA01000102.1, read on the forward strand.
TCCCTGGAGTCTTTCCGACCGTCACCCCAATTCCTGGAGCAGAACGTCCCCAAGACGAGCCCTCGCCCGGGGGGACAAGCCCGGATGATGGAGATGGCACCATTGCGGCGTATGGCGCTGCGGGTGCTCTTCTGTTTGATTTGCAAGCCATGGATGTACTCCGGCACGCACGAGATTTAACCCAACCGTTGGTCTGGAACGAGCCCGCAGTGGGCGGCTTTGGCTACCGAGATGCGTGGAACGAGGGCAATGGAGGGTGGTCTGCCACCAAGCACATCTCAATCGATGATGGGGCGCTTCTTTTGGCCATCGAAAACGCCCGAACGGGCCGGGTCTGGTCGCTGTTCCACCAACATCCATACGTCCAGATTGCCATGGACCGAATTGGACTGGAAAGAAGAAGTTGCGTCTGGGGTGGATGCCCCGAGGATGTGGACCGAGATTGCACCATCGGATTTTCGGACCTTTTGGCCGTTTTATCGAGCTGGGGATTTAACCCAGGTAATCCAGCGGATGTCAATCAAGACAATGCGGTTGAATTTTCCGACTTGCTTGCCGTGCTCTCCGCCATTGGTCCATGTGAAGCCGGGGAATTGGCTGAATAACCCCACCTCTCCGCAGTTCTCATTTGGAACAGACGCATCTCGCCGTACCATGGACCAATTGGAGTGAATAACTGAAGATGAAATTGATCACCCCCATCATTGCTGGCTTTGCCCTGTCCTCATCACTGGCCGCGGAAGAGTTCCTCGTCGAACGCTTTGATTACGCCGACGGTGCTTTGGTTGATGGTGGTTGGTTTGACACATCCTCAGTCCAAGTGATCGATGGCAGCGTGGTTCACACTGGGAACGGCGATGGTTCGGGATATGCGAACGCGGCAAAGAAATCTATTCCTGTTCAAGATCTCGGCAGCAACCCGGTCTATGTCATTTGCTGGGTCGATCAAGTGGTTGATGAACCAAGCAACGGATTTGCGAACATCACGTTGGCCCGTGGTGGGCAAATCAAATTGGAAGCTGGAACCAATCTTGGCTCGGATGACACCTGGAACCTCAAGGGGTTTGGTGACATCTCGGGCGATTCTGGGATTGACGCATCACAAGGCCAACTGGCTCGGATTGTGGTCCGTGTCTCCTTTGGTCTTTTTGCCGACACCGCCTCCATGTGGGTCAACCCATCCAGTCTGACAAATCTTGGTGAGCCCGATGTCGCGGTCACCGAACCAGGGGCCAATTACTCATTTGACCGCATCATGATTCGGTCTGGAAACAATGCCAACTCGCGACTGCTGGTGGACTCCATTTTTGTGGCCGACACCACCAGCGGCGCTCCAACACCTGATGCACCAAACAACACTTCTGCTTGCTGCCTGAGCGATGGCACATGTCAAACGGGCAACGCCAGCTTCTGCGACGCAATTGGCGGACAATCCCTAGGCGACTACACCACCTGTGCATTCGCAGACTGTGAAGCCTTTGGGGCATGCTGCCTGGACAGCGAGACTTGTGAAATTGAGTCCCCCAGCGACTGCGTAACTCTGGGTGGCACCTACCGCGGTGATGGCAATATTTGCGACATCACCAACTGCTCACCCACTGGCGCCTGCTGTCTCGATGATGGCAGCTGTTTCTCGGCCACCGACGCGAACTGTGAAGCGGGTGGTGGAACCTTCCAAGGCTTTGGGGCTGGCTGTGCGGACGTCATCTGTGTGGTGGATCTGGCCTGTTGTATTGGTGAGACTTGCGTCGATCTTGGCGAAAGCGTGTGTGAACTCAGCGGTGGCACGTTCATCGGTGGTGAATGTGACTCCTCATCCTGTGCCGCACCTTGCCCAACCGACCTTGATGGCAACGGCTCGACTGGATTCACTGATATCGTGGCCCTGCTGTCTGGCTGGGGCACTCCTTCGGGCGACGTAAATGGCGATGGAATCACTGAATTCCAAGATCTCATCATTGTGCTCTCGGCCTTTGGTGACTGCTAAGCCTTGTGAACTGAATTCAGCACCGCGGGGAAGTCGCACGGCTAACCGGTGGTGTGAATGGCCCCAATACATTCACTTCGGTCAAGTCTTGGCACCCATCAACTTGGCCTCTTGAACCTGGTTTGGTTTCCACATCGAACTGCAGAACACATCTGGATCGTTCAACACATTGAGTCGAGTGGATCCGATCGTTCAGCCGGTGCAAACACCCCAAGCTGACAAAATTTGGGCGGTGTCTTGGAATCCAATGGTGCCATCCTGATTGATGTCTGCATCGCAGGGCGTACCGCATGGACCCCAACCACTGATCACGATGATGAGATCTAAAAAATTTACGGCACTGTCATGGTTCAAGTCTTCGGGGCACGGCGGTGAAGTATTCAAAATACCCAGGGAATGGAAATGGCCTGCCGCAGCAGCCAGGTAGCGGCCAGCGGGTGGATTCTCAAGGCTTCCTCCCGGCCCGGACCATCCCCACTGGATCAACTCACCATTCGACAGAAGACCAATGCTGTGGTACCAGCCACTTGTGACGGTCGAAAATGCCCCTTGCGGGGTGTCCAACTGATGGTGTGAATCCCAACCCCAGCCAACCAAATCACCGTTCAGGGCGCGTCCTACTGAATGGTTGGTTCCGCAAGTCAATTCAACCAACGGCTCTTCTGGGATGTTGACGCATTGCAGACCATCGGGCGAAGAGATCCCCCAGCATTCGACACTCCCGTCAGGCCGAAGGCCTAAAGAATGAAACGAACCGGCTGCAACTTGCACAAAAGGACCGGCCGGGGCATTGCATTGGCCATAGGTGTTACCACCCCAACATCGAACCACACCATTGCCTCGAAGACCAAGTGAATGCCATCTTCCCGCAGCGATCTGAACAAATGTCACCCCGGGGTCATCGCATTGCCCCAAAGTGTTGCTCCCCCAGCATTGCACGCTTCCGTCAGATCGGCGGGCAAGAGAGTGGGAACCACCACCTACAACCTCGACGAACCCCCCCGATGGTGGATTGCATTGACCAGAATCATTTTTTCCCCAGCACACCACAGACCCATCGACTTTGATCGCAAGTGAATGATGTTCACCTGCCGCCACCGCAGTAAACAACCCCTTCGGCACCACGGTTTGACCGTAGTTGTTTGCTCCCCAACAAACAATGGGCCCTGCGTCTTGCCCAAAGGCCAAAGCCGAAGCAAGCAATGACATTGCGAATGAGGTGGTGGTCATATCTTGAATGCTCCGATCCAAAATCGAAGACACAACCTGCAGATCTATTTTGTGACAGAAGGTGTGAAGAACCAAAAAGAAAGCGGCCCTGAGGCCGCGATGTAAACGTGCTTTTCTTTCTGTCTTTACCGATCAAGGACAAACTGGCCACAGATTGGCCAAGTCTTGATTGGCTGGGAAGAAGGCGTTCCCAAGACCCGGAGCCATGATGCTTCGGAAGTAATCGGTGTCTTCTGGGATAGCGTCCCCAGGAACCCAGTTGTTGGTGTCATCCTCGGGGTTGGATGTGAAGAGACGGGTCTTCAGGAGCCGCTTGACCGCACCTGGGTTTTGCCAGGTGTAGTAATCGACACGACCATCCATGTAGGAGATATTCACGCCGTCTGGATTCCAGAGGGCGGGCAGATCAATCCAAACACGGTTCAAGGGATCCACGATGTAACCCTTCCAGTTGAAACTCACCTCGCTGCCGCCCCATCCACCAGCACTTACCCCAGCCAATGCCGACAGAGTGCCTCGCTGCTCTTCACCCACAAAAGCCATGGTGCATTGAGGATTGGGCAGGTTGGCCAACCGTGCAGCTGGATTTCGCCGCTTGTCGGCGGCATTCGTCACAACTTGTTCAAAGACGTACGAGTCTGGCCACTTGCCAAGGTATCCGTTGAAGGAGTAACTTCGGCCGCGGGCAAAGGGATCTTGCGGGGAGACGTAGATGTCAGCGTTGTTCACGTAAGGGAACAACACACCCTCTTCGATTGCAAAGGGTGATTCAACCAACAGATCCTCGTCATCATCTGATGGGATGAAATAATCACCGAGACCGTCTCCGTCAAGGTCATAATTTTCAGGCTGAGCATTCACCCAAGCGTCGCACGTTTGATTGCCTTGCTCGGAACCAAAGTACGCATCACGCTGAGTGTTCCCACTCATGATTTGCCCCTTACGTGTGTCGGCATAATTGATGGCACCAAGAACCAACTGTCGTTGGTTGCTCTGATCCTGTGTCCGGGCAGCTGTCCGTCGGACATTGCTCACTGCAGGAAGGAGGATTGAAGACAGCACGCCAATCACAGCGATGACGACGAGGAGTTCAATGATGGTGAAGGCACGAGTCGATCGAGACATGTGTCGCTCCGAACATGGTTGGGGGTCTGAAAGGAAACAGATCAATGTGAAATCTTA
>PAFA01000103.1 GCA_002700845.1 Phycisphaerae bacterium
AAGAACGTCTTGGTGAAAAGCTCCCATTGGATTTGACCTTCATTGATGAGAACGGTGAATCCGTCACCCTCGGTGATGTGGTCAACGGAGAGTTGCCGGTTTTGATTGCCCCGGTCTACTACCGCTGTCCCCAGTTGTGCACATTGGTGCTCAACGGCATGGTCGACGGTCTTGATGAAGTGCAGTTCCAGCCCGGAAAAGACTACCGCCTGTTGTCCTTCACCTTTGCTGAAGGCGAAGACTACGAGTTGTCGGCGGCCAAAAGATCGGCTTACTTGACTCGATTTCCATCGGCTGATGTCGATGGAGGTTGGACCTTTTTGGCTGGTGCTGAAGGCGATGACACCAACGCCAAGACGCTGTGCAGTGCGATTGGCTTTGGATACACCTATCACGAACCCAGTGGTGAATACATTCACCCCGCGTGTGTCGCGTTCATTTCCCCAGATGGCTTCATTACCCGTTACATGAACGATGTGGCATTCCCGCCCAAAGATTTGCGGCTCGCCATTGTGGAAGCTGGAAATGGAAAAGTTGGAAGCCCCCTCGATAAATTCTTGTTGTTCACTTGTTTTGCATACAACGCTGACAGCGCCGGCTATTCGGTGTCAGTCATGAAGTTGATGCGAAGTGGTGGCATTCTCACGGTGGCTTGTGTGGCCATCGCTCTTGGCACGCAATTCCGTCCCCGCATCGGTGGGGGCCAAACAGTGGTTACCTCATGACCCTCACCACCCTTTTGCTTCTTGCCTCCGACCAACCTGGTCCCATTGACACTGGGAACGGCTTCTGGTTTGTTCCTGCAGCCACCGAATACGCCGACACCCATGACTGGGTCTATTCGATCGTGTTGTGGCTTTCCGTGTTCTTCTTCATCCTGATTGTTGGGGCGATAGTGAAGTTCGCGTTTGATTACCGCAGACGTTCGAACCTCGAAGCGGCTGGAAGTGGGCCCACCCACAATATTGTCCTCGAGACGGTGTGGACTGTGGTGCCACTGTTGCTTTCGGCGGGGTTGTTCCTGATTGGAATTGACACCTACGCCGACTTCAAGACAGCGCCCGCCAATTGCTATGAAGTTGATGCCACGGCCCAGAAGTGGGTTTGGCAGTTTGACCATCGCAACGGGGCATCTGACTCTTTGGTTCTCAAAGTTCCGGTGGGCAGGCCCACCAAGGTCACATTGCGTTCCAACGACGTCTTGCACTCCTTCTTTATTCCCGCGTTCCGGGTCAAGCAAGATGTGGTGCCTGGTCGGTACGGTTCGGTCTGGTTCACCCCACGTGAGCCCGGGATCTACCAAGGGCATTGCACGGAATATTGCGGTACCGGTCACTCCAAGATGAACTTCTACGTTCAAGCGATCCCTGCGGACGAGTTTGATGAAGTTATTGCCAAGGATGCCCGCTGGATTGACGACTATTCCGGTGACCGCTTGGTCTGGGCTGGCGCTCGACTCTTTTCTCGCTGTGCTTCTTGTCACAGCTTAAAGGCTGGGGAACGCATGACCGGCCCATCCATGTGGGATCTGCATGCCAACTGGGGCAAAAAGAAGAAGGTTGAAGTGGATGGCAAGCTCACCGAGGTCACCATCGACGAGAACTATTTGCTCGAGTCGATTGTGGCACCGTGGGAAAAGATTGTGCCCACCTATCTCAACCAAATGCCCGCCAACTTCGGGGATCAACTTGGCCCCAAGGAGCTGGACGCCCTTGTCCGCTTTGTGCGGCAACTTGATGAAGTCGTTGATGCCAACGGCGAAATCCGTGACGAACCTGAAAACGCAACCAACTGATTCGGACCATTTTAAGAGGACACTCGATGGCCACCCTCACTCCTGCTGATACCCACGCCCACGACGACCACCACGGCAATTACATCACCTGCTCCAAGGGGATCATGTCCTGGTTGATTACGCTTGACCACAAGCGAATCGGGGTGATGTACGTGATCGCAACCCTCGCCAGCTTCTTGCTTGGCGGTCTCTTTGCCCTTGGTATTCGAACCGAATTGATCGCCCCTGGCGAGACCATCATGGACGCGGAAACCTACAACCGCTTCTTTACGTTGCACGGGGCAATCATGACCTTCTTGGTCATCATTCCCGCAATTCCTGGAGCACTCGGAAACTTTGTGTTGCCAATCATGCTGGGGGCCAAGGATGTGGCTTTTCCTCGATTGAATCTGGGTTCTTTCTATCTTTGGATCATTGGTGCCGCCTTGACGGTGTATTCCATGCTGCAAGGTGGCATTGACACGGGGTGGACTTTCTACACGCCGTACTCCATCGAGGAAGGCCGCCAAGGTGTTTTCTGGGTTGGCATGGGTGTCTTTATCCTGGGCTTCTCTTCAATCTTCACCGGGCTGAACTTCATTGTCACGGTGCAGCGTTTGCGTCCGCCCGGAATGACCTGGTTCAAGTTGCCCCTGTTCCTTTGGGCGCTTTATGCCACCGCCATCATTCAGGTGCTGGCAACTCCAGTTCTCGGGATCACCATGCTGTTGCTGGCGGCTGAACGCATCATGGGGATTGGCATCTTTGACCCCGCCCTGGGTGGCGACCCAGTGCTGTTCCAGCATTTCTTTTGGTTCTACAGCCACCCTGCGGTGTACATCATGATCCTTCCCGCAATGGGCATCATTTCGGAGTTGATTTCGGTGCACTGCCGGCGTGAGATCTTTGGCTACAAGATGATTGCGTTCTCCTCGGTGGCGATTGCCTTCTTCTCGTTCCTGGTCTGGGGCCACCACATGTTTACCAGTGGACAGTCCCCATTGATGAACGCGATCTTCTCCGCGATCACCTTTTCCGTTGCTATCCCTTCGGCGGTGAAGGTCTTCAACTGGATTCTCACGATGTACAAGGGGAGCATTTCGTTCACCACCCCGATGCTGTACGCCTTGTCGTTCTTGGTTATCTTTGCGATTGGTGGCTTGACCGGTCTGCCTTTGGCTGTCTTGTCGACTGATGTGCAGTTGCACGACACCTATTTTGTGGTCGCCCACTTCCACTATGTGATGATGGGGTCCACCCTGATCGCCATGATTGGCGGCTTGCACCACTGGTGGCCGAAGATCACCGGCCGTATGTACAACGAGCGCCTCGGTCAAATCGGAGCTTGGATCGTCTTCATCGGGTTCAATCTGACCTTCTTCACCCAGTTCATGTTGGGCACCAAGGGTATGCCTCGCCGGTACCACGATTATCAAACGGGCTTGGGTTGGTCGGCCGAAACCACAGAGTTGTTCCACACGTACCACTTCATCTCGACGATGGGCTCGTACGTGATGGCGGTGGGCTTCTTCCTGACGGCGTTTTATCTGTTGCAATCGTTGGTCAACGGCCGCAAGGCACCCGCCAATCCCTGGGGCGGTGCTTCGCTCGAGTGGGAATGCAGCAGCCCGCCCCCACACCACAACTTCGACGAAACTCCAACGCCGGAATACTGCTACAAGTTCGACCACTGGGTGTGGAACGATGAAGAGCAGGGTTACGTCCGTCGTGATACGGCCAAGAGCTGAAGTGAAAGGTCAACCATGAGTGCACACGACGAACATCACGGTCCCGGTCACATCATTTCCTTCAGGTACACCCTGGGTACATTTCTGGCCTTGATGGTGCTTACGGTGGTCACCGTGGGTGTGGCCCAGTTTGACCTGGGATCACTGGACATGCCGGTTGCCTTGCTGGTTGCCGGAGCGAAGGCTTCGCTGGTGTGCTTGTTCTTCATGCACCTGCGATGGGACCGCCCGATCAACACGCTGGTTCTGGTCGGATCGATCTTCTTTGTGGTTCTGTTCCTCATCATCACGATGTTTGACACGGGCCAGAATGTGGATCTGAAGGATGATGGTGATTCCCCAGATGTGGTCACCACGCTTGAGTCGCAATCGCTTCCGGTTGTCGATTGAACACACTCCCGGAAGGGCGACCTGTCTTTGAATCCGATCGCGCAGCCGGTGCAGCCGTGCGGATGGGCATGTGGCTGTTCGTCGCCGGCCTGGCGATTCTTTTTATCTCTGCGGCCATTGCGCACATCGCAATCCGTTGGAAGCTTGGTGACCAAGGATCTTGGCCTCCCGATATGCCAGGTCCCCCTCTCATTCTGGGGCTTTCAACCATCGTGTTGCTGACGAGCTCGGTGACCATGTGGAAGGCCACCCGCCGCACAGACTGCGGCAGTGATGGTCGGGCGTGGGTTGGTGCGACTCTCTTTTTGGGTTTGGCCTACGCCGTCACTCAGACGTTGGCTTGGCTTGATTGGCGTCCCGAAGTGGCCGAAGCCATCGCCCCATTTCCTGAAGCACGTCTGGCGTTGACGGGCTTTTATGTCCTGACCGGCTTGCACGCGCTGCATGCATTGGGCGGTTTGCTTTCCTTGGTTTGGGTGCTGGTGGTCGTTCGTCCTGGGGACCGGCATGGCCTTTGGCCCCACGCGACCTATTGGCATTTCTTGGATATCGCTTGGATCTTTGTCTGGCTGCTCTTGCTGCTCGCCCGTTGATCCTTCGGCGTTACACTTTTGAACGAAGTCTTTCAAGGAGTATCACATGGCCGCCAATCGCATTCGAGTTTTTCGCTTTAGTGAAACCACCATCACCGATGGCCAAAATGAAGTGAATGCTTTTTTGGAAACGGTGAGCAAGGTGCATTCGGTCACAGGAAACATCGCACCGCAAACCACCCGTGATACCAGCAAGTCACTGAGTACCGGTGGATTGATTCCCAGCGATATTTTGGTCATCGTTCACTACGAAGAATGAACCGTTTAGCGGTTGGCTTCTCGTTCGAGTTGACCGCCATTGCGGTTGAGCATTCCATCGATTTGTCGCATGACATCTACGGCCTGTCCCGCACGTCCCGTGCGTGACAGGGTCTCGGACAGCAGCATGCCCAGCTGGTACCAGTTTGATTGTCGTGCCCACTCGGACGACATGAATTCGGGCTTCTTGACACGATCAAAGACCGATTCCACGTACACCGGTCCTTGCGCAGCCAATCGTCCTTGCTGATCCAGCACCGCCAGTACGCGTTGCACGGCATCCAGCACCCAGGGACCGTCGTTGGCATAGGTCTTGGCAATGCGTTCGTATCGCTTGCCAGCTTCATCCTCGTTCCCGGCGGCGTTGTACGCGTCACCAGCGGCCAGAAGGGCTCGGGCCGCGAGGTCGGGTCGACTCGATTGCAAAAGCGCGGCCACCCGATCAAGAAGATTTCCGGATCGGTTGGCGTCGTTCAGTCCGCCAATCATGGCTTCAAGCACTTCGAGGGCAAAATCAGGGGCATCACTGGACTCGGTCAAGAGAGTGTCGGTGAATGTATTCAACACGCCTTCGGTGAACGTGCCATCTTGGCTGTACGAAGCAACCAAATCCCAAGCCGCAGGATCGCTCGGTGCGATGGAGATGAGCGCGTTCAGCCAAGCCAAACGGTCGGCGGGGGTGGTGGGCTCCACCAAGGCCCCATCATCATCTGAAGGTTCTTCGCTGGTCAGGTTCATCCTTGCATCAATACGGGGCAGGACCGTGCGCAAAGCGCGGCCAAGCTTTCGTTGGCTGGCGTCAAGCGTGCTGAACCGGGCGAGCATGCCCATGCGTCCTTCACCGATGGTTCGTCCGGTCTGAGGATCTTTGACCAGTCCTGGAACATTGAGATACGACTCGTAACGTCCAGTGTCGGTGTTCAACCTTGCGGATCGTCCGGCAAATTCAAACCACCCCACCCAGGCGTGGCCCACCGACGCATCGCGTCCAATGATGACGGCTGCGGGTATGCCGCGGACTTCCATCACGGTGGTGGTGAACCAAGCTTGGTCCACGCAGACCCCGCCAAAGTTCATCACGTTGCGTAACGAAAAGCCTTGCCTTGTGAGTTCTTTCGGCGAGCCTTCCAGGACGTGGTTCCAGTCGTAGAGCACCTCGTGGTACAGGTCGGTGAGGCCACGCTTCGCGCCATAATTGGTCAGGGCCCACTCGCCTTCGCTGGCGGGGATGGTGAGGTCGACCACGTGCACCAAAGCCTCGGCCGGAAGGTTCAAAAAGCCACTCATGGTGGTGCGTCGTGATGGCAGGCTGAGCAAGAACGGAATCAAATCACGAAGATTCCCTGCCTCGGCCACGTTCTCGTTGATGCGGTCGCGGTACGCCGTGTCATGCACCACGGCGATGGCCGCCACCAATGGGGCGGGGTTGTTCCGACCTTTGAATGCACGCGGGGCTTCTTTGGCGATATCGAGGGCCAAAGTAAAAGCGCGGTTCAGATCATCCTCTTCGGGTTGGACCAACGGAGTGAGGGCGGAATGAAGTGAGGGGATTGCACGCAGTTCTTCGATGCATCGTTTGGCCACCGGCTCGGGGAGGTCTGGCAACAAGGTGGCCAGTCGATGATCGGTCGCAGCGCTGATCAACGTGTCGATGGCTTTGCTTTTCATCACCTTGCGTGCTTGCTTTGGGTCGGAAATCGCTTCAGGATCCACGTCGGCCATCGCTTCATCCAAAAGACCGTCGATGGAACCCATTAGAACGCCGTGGTCACCATCGGTGAGATAGGCGGCAAAGGCCTGATCGGCAGCGGTGGGGGGGGCAAGGACGGTCAGCAAAAGACTCAGCATGCGTTCATGGTACGACGCTCTAGAATCAGAGCATGCGAAGCGTTCGGTTTGGATTGTTGTTCGTGATGATGATGGGCTGTTCGGTTCCGAGGACAACCCAAAATGCTCCAGCGCCTGAAGATCTGGTCGAGACCGGTTCCAACTTGTACATCTTTGTGACCCACGAATGTCCAATCGCCAACCGGTACGCCCCAGAACTTTGTCGGATTGCGGAAGAGCATTTGGATCTTGTGGGCTCCACCGTGGTGGTTTACGCCGATCCCAGCGCATCGGTTGCGGCCTGCCGGACGCACTTTGAACAGTATTACGCCTCGTCTTTTGCCACAGAAAAGCAATCAGAGCACCTCCCAGTGTTGATGGTGCACGACGCTCGACATTTTTGGGTCAAGAAGTTCGATGCGAAAGCCGTTCCAACCGCCGTGATTTCTCGGGGTGAAGCCGTGCTGTATCACGGTCGCATCGACGATCGCAACCCTCGTTTGGGCGCGCGGCGCGTGCAAGCTGGCCAACAAGACTTGCGGGAGGCGTTGGCCGCGCTGCGGGCTGGCACTCTGTCGCCCACCCGCACCAGAGTGGTGGGGTGTTCCATTGATCGGTCCGCTGGATGATCGACCTGCCCCCACCCACAGCCGCCGAGGTGGCGACGCTGGTGTCCACGACCTGCCGGGCGTGTCACGTGGCCGGGGGCGTTGCGCCATTTTCGTTCGATACGTTGGGTGTCCTGCGCCGTCGATCGGGGGTGGTTGAAGCGGTGTTGGCCGAACACCTCATGCCCCCGCGTCTTGCGCACAATCGCGACGGTGTCAGCGGGGTGAGAGCGCTGGGTGAAGCAGACCGTCAATCACTGCTTGGTTGGCTACAAGTGGCAGAACCCACCAGTGACGAGACGCCAGTTCAAGAAGCGGTGGACCCGTTGGCAACGCTGGGCGAACCGGATGTGGTATTGCGGGCCGAAGCCGCTTGGTCGCTTCCCCGCGAAGGGGAAGACCGCACGCATTGCTTTCGCTTTCCGTTGCCCAAGACCATGACCGGTATCCGGGCATGGCATTTGGACCCCGGTCCCGGCCGCGCGGCGGTGCACCATGCCGGGTTCTTGGTGGACGAAGAAGGGGTGCTGCGGCTGTGGGATGAAGGCGATCCCGCGCCCGGGTGGAGCGGACACGCGGCGATTGGATTTCGAGAAGCTGGTCACGCTGGCGTGTGGGGCGCGGCCCAAGGGTACGAACGGTTGGCCGATGGCTTTGCCCGCCCCGTGCCTTCCGGAGCGGAATTGGTGGTGGCGATGCACGCGGTGCCGACGGGCAAGCCGGAGCCATTGCAGCCCACGTTGAAATTGTGGTCTTCCCAGCCGGAAGCCCAGCCGGTGACCGGCGTGTTGATTGGGTCGCTGTGTTTGGACTTGCCGCCCAACAAGGTGTCGGTTGTCGAAGACGAGTGGATGGTGCCGGTGGATGTGACGCTGTTGTCCGTCGCCCCACGAGCCTGGCGTATTTGCCGCAAGATTGAAGTGTCCATCCTGAATTGGAAGGACGAAGTGCAGCGTGNGCTGTCCATTGCCGAATGGGATTCCCACTGGCGGCGTGCTTTTGNTTTCGACGAACCCATTGCGGTGGAGGCGGGCCAGCGCATCCTTGTGCGCTTCACCTACGACAACACCGAATCGCATCCCCGTCAACCCGAAGTGCCACCGCGACGGTTTGTCGTGGGCCACGGCGAGACCTATGAGGAAGCGCTGTTGATGTTGACGGTCGCGCCAAAAGATGCGGCGGACCTCACGCTGCTGCGTGAGGCGCACGACGATTTGGTGCTGCAGCGGGGGGACGAGTACCGGGATTGGTGGGCCCAGACGGCTTGGAATCGGGGATTACAGAAGAAGAAGCCCTAAGGGTTTTTGACTTCCAGCCGTTTGAGCAGTTTGCTTGCACGAAAGTGCACGGCCGCGATCCAAGGCGATTCGCCTTGGGTCCAATGCCCGTAGGTCACGGCAAGCATGCGTCCATCGGGCAATACCTCCACCCCGGGGTACGCGCAGTCCCAGCGGTGGTGGTTGTCCATCAAACGCACCCGGCACCGTCCTTCGGTGCCCTGAACAATGTCGTCCCACGAACCAATCCATGCCACCCAGTCGCCTTGACTGATGGATTCGCGGGCGGTGTCTCGGAAGCAAATCACCAAGTGGCCGTCTTGGTCGTACCGCGCGGTGTGGCGATCACCGGTGAGGGCGGGGGGCAGGGCCTTGGGCTCGGACCACGTGCGACCTTCATCGGTACTGAAGATCACTGAGCCATTGTGCTGGCGTGAATTTTCGCGAAGCATCAGGGCCCAGGTTTTTTGGTCCGGACTCTTCACCAAGCCTGGTTCGCACAGATGGTGGCCAGCCTTGTGGGCGATTGCTTTGGGTGGGGACCAGGTGCGCCCACCGTCTCGGCTTTCCACTTGGTACACGTGAAAGCCGGGGCCAGGTTGCAACGACTCGGGCATGAACCGGCCGTCGTCGTGGCACCACACCACCACGGTGCCGTCATCGCGCTGGGCGTGGGAGGCCATGGCCACGATCGCCCCCCACTCACCGATGGGCTGGAGTTCGGTCCATGTCTGGCCATCATCATTGGTGCTGGCCATGCGGGTGGGGGCCAGACCACTGAACATCAGGATGCGGTGGCCACCCTCGACAGGATCATCAATGCGGTGCAGGGTGGGAACCTCGCGGCTGGTGGCCCAGTTTTCAGGGGTCGGCAGCCGGTTGCTCCACGTCTCACCGCCATCGGTCGACCGCTTGTAGACGATGCCACCTTTGCCGTGGCCCTTGGGATAGACACACAAAACGGTCTGGCCGTCCTCCAACAGGCAGGTGGTGGGATGACCGAGGTACTGCCCAACTTCCCGATCCACCACGACCTGCCGTTCGGTCTCGAAGGCCAAATCGATCAGGGGGACTTTCGGGGCCGCCGGGGGGGTGGTGTGGAGCAAAATGATGACAAGCAGCATGCGACCTCCTTTGGTCTTGTCCGTAGAATGGCATCTTCAGGAGGTTGTATGCAAGCTATCCGAGTTTGGCTCTCTGCCATCGTGACTCTGTTCTTGGTCGTGAGCCTGTTTCACGTCCCCTTGATTCAGATGTGGAAGCGGCAAAAGACTTCGGCTGTCCCGGTCAGCACCGCCCCGGCTCCGGTCTCGGAAGAGGGCCCGGAAGTGATTCCAGATGAAGTATCCAACACTGGTGAAGAAGTCGTGGTTGTGGAATCTGATGTTGTCCCCGCTGCCGAAGCGGTGGAACCAGCCGAGGCCTTGGAAGCCCCGGAAGAGAATGAGGCGATGGCATTGGCTTCGTCAGATGCTCGAACCGTGAAGATTGCCATGTACCCCAACATGCACTTCAGCGTGGGCCGCTTTGTCGCCCAGACGGGCGAGCGTTTGACGGTGGAATTTGAAAACGACGATCCCCAAGCCCAGCCCCACAATTTGGTCTTCACCAAGCCCGGCCGACGCATGAAGGTTTTTACCGACATGATGCGAATGGGACCCAAAGCCGTCAGTTCGGGGTACATCCCCACCAAGAGTCGATCGGTCTTGAAAGCAGGCGAAGACATTGTGGCGATCTCTTTGCTGAACCCAGGTGAAACAGGATCGATCACCTTCTCTGCTCCAGACAAGCCCGGTGCGTATCCCTTTGCATGCATTTACCCGGGGCACCAGGTGTCCATGTACGGCGTCATGCATGTGGTGGAAGACAAAGACAATGCCGCTTTGCCCGCCGAGGATGCCGACCCAGGTATTCCGCCGGGGTGGGGCAACGCCAAAAACGCAGCGAATGGAGAGGGCGCCGAATCGGCGTCCTCTTTCGTTTCAAAGGAAGCGGACACGGTGGTGCGCATGTTCATGCCCGATTCGGGACCGGCTTCCATTGCGGTCGCCACGCCAGAAGGGGTGCATTACTGCTGGGATGCCGGCGCTATGCAGTTGCGCTATGCGTGGACCGGTGCGTTCTTGGATCCGAGCAACCATTTTGCTGGCAACGGTGATGCCTTGGCCCGGGTCCCCGGGCACATCGTGTGGCGCCGCGAATCGGTGGGGGTTGTGAATGAAGATCGCTCGTTCTTGGGATACCGCATGGAGCAGGGTCGGCCCGTCTTTCGGTGGACCTTGAATGGTGATTTGGTCGAAGAGCGCATTCGTCCGGTGGCGGGCGCACTGCTCGAACAAAGCCGTGTTATGGCGGATGGCTTGGAAGCAGTCACGGTGATTGAAGCCGACCCGCGGTTGCCTCGCTGGTACTGGTCCATGGACGACACGGTGCGGCCGACGGGGCACAAGCCCGAACGGCTGCCCAGCCAGGGGTTGGTGGGACGCGCATTGCCCTTTCGGGAAAAAGCTTGGAAGTGCGGCGCGACGGCATCGGAGGCGGGCACCATTGATTTGTGGTGCCGTGAACTGAATGGAACGCCAGTGCTTTCGTTTGATCATCGCGATGCCACCCGGATTCAAGCGGTTGTGCTGGGCAACAACTCGTTGGGTGTACGTGGTGGGACGCCCAGCCCCATGGCGTCAGCTGAGAACTTTGCCCGGGATGGTTGGACCCGGGTCACGGTTCGCTGGGATGATCAAGGGACGACGGTCCATGCTGGCGAGTGGGCGTACCGTTGCGCCTCGGTTCCGCAAGGCGGAATCGTGATTGGCGGCGATGCCAAGAATGCTTTTGGCGGTTTGATTGACGAAGTTCGGATTTGGAATCGCCGTTTGAGTGACGAGGACCTTGACGCATGATGTTTGCCCCCTTGCTGCTGCTGTTGGTTGATCCATTTCGAATCGAGCGCATCGAAACACCAGAAGGCGTGGTTGCTGAAGTTGGTGGTATCGATGTTGATGTCCAAGGTCGTGTATGGGCTTGCTTTCATCACGGTGAAGTGTGTGTTCTTGAAAAGGACTCTTGGCGAACATTCGCAACCGGATTGCACGATCCTTTGGGGATCTTGGTCCGGGACACTGGCGAAGTTATTGTGATGCAACGGCCCGAATTGACGGCACTGGTGGACACCGATGCCGACGGCCAAGCCGATGAGTACAGAACACTCTGCGATGATTTTGGACTTTCAGGCAACTACCACGAGTTCAACTTTGGTCCTGTAGAGGACGAGCAAGGGAATCTTTATTTCGCTCTGAATACCGCCAGCAATGGCGCTGGTGTTCGGCACGAAAAGCGGGGAGCCTTCACCCCCAATGGCCGCGATGGACGCATGTACGCATCGGTGCCGTGGCGCGGCTGGGTGATGAAGCTCGCCCCCGATGGCACCATGACGCCGTTTGCCTCGGGGCTACGCAGTCCCAATGGTTTGGGCTTCGACGATCAAGGCCGACTCTGGACCATCGACAACCAAGGGGATTGGATTGGGACCAGTCCGCTCTATCACCTTGAAGAAGGACGGCACTATGGTCACCCGGCATCACTGGTGTGGCGTGAGGGTTTCACGGGGAAGCCGCTGGATCGGAGTGCGTCAGAGTTGGATGCTCTGCGTGAGTTGCCAGCAGGGGTTTTTCCTCAGGGCACGATGGCGAACAGTCCCTGCGATCCCATCGTGATTCCTGAATCGTGGGGCCCATTGGCGGGTGATTTGTTGATCGGGGAAATGAACCATGAACGCATTTGCCGTGCGATGGTAGAGACGGTCCGTGGTCGAACTCGAGCCACGATCACCACCATGGTGGACGGCGGCGGACTTCGCATGGGCAACAACCGGCTGGCTTTTGCGGCCGATGGTGCGCTGTGGGTTGGGCACACCGATCACGGCTGGACGGGGGCCAAAGGGATCACCAAAATCACGCCCACGGGTGCCCCCTTCTTGGCATTCACGGCGTGTGATTTAACCGCGGATGGATTTGTGTTGCCAACCACGCGATTGGTCACTGAAGATGAACTCTCAAACGCCAGCGTGACGGTTCGGCGTTTTCGCTACAACTATCACGTGACGTACGGATCCGATCAGTACGAACAAGCCATGGTTGAAGCGACATTGGTGCGTGAGGGCGAAGGGTTACGTTTGCGTTTGGACGACATGCAACCTTGGTTTGTGTATGAGTTGCAATTTGCAGGCTTGCCACTGATCGGTGACGTGCTCGTGGCTCAGGTGCATGAGCCGGTCGATGGGTCAGTACCAACGAGGCCGCCGCCGTACCGACCAGCCGAGCGTTCGGCTGCCGATGCAGAGCGGAAGGCATTCTTGTCCCGCTAAATCAGGTCACTTTTTTCGGCCGATCAGTAGCGTTCGATCTCAAAGCGATCGGCCGGATCGTGTCCGAAGCCTTCCGTGAGGACTCGAAGCATCAGTCTGCCCGCATCTGTGGCGTTGTCACAGGTGTGTTGCCAGGTGGTGAAATCTTCATCCTCCACCGGATCGCTCTGGAACAGATCGGTAATTGTTCCCCGGAACTCAGTCGAGGTTTGCTCCACCGGGCAGTCGATCATGAAGCCGTCTCGGTAGACCATTTGCACAAACTGATTGGTGGTCGCGTGGCGAACCACAATCACCTGATCGGGTTCGTTGACTTGGGCCAAAGCAGCATCGATATCGGCGGCGAGTGTCATGACTTTGGATTCTATCCTTCTGGATTCATGGTCTCGGGCCGGTAGAAGTCATTGCTTCCCGATAGCATCAAAATCTATGACGACCGTTCGTGTTGGCGTGATTGGCTTTGGCCTGATGGGACGAACCCACGCAGAGGCGTTTCATCGCGATCCGCGGGCATCCTTGGTGGCGATTGCCGACCCAAACCACTCGGCTCGCGCTGAATCTGAGGGCAATTTGGATGCCCAGGAAGACTTTGTGCTTCCCGAAGAGGTGGCGGTCCACGCCGACCCGGCCGATCTTCTTGCTCGAGACGACATCGATGCGGTGGTGGTGGCGGCGCCGACGGTCTTTCATGCCGATCTTGCCATTGCGGTTTTGGAATCCGGCCGGCATCTGCTGGTCGAAAAGCCATTGGCCTTGGACAGCGTTGATGCGGCGCGGGTGGCCCGGGCAGGTGCAGCGCGTCCGGATTTGGTGGCCTGGCCTGCGATGTGCATGAGGTTTTGGCCCGAGTGGAAATTCCTTCTTGAGGGATTGCAGGCGGGGCGTTGGGGTCAGGTCCAGCAGGCCAGATTTGAGCGCCTGGGTGCCATCCCGAGCTGGGGTGGTGAATTCTTTCAAGATCACACCAAAAGTGGTGGGGCCATTCTTGATTTGCACATTCACGATGTTGACTTCGTTCGGTCTTGCTTCGGTGAACCGGAAAAGATGCAAGTGTTTGGCCGTCGGGGATTGAGCGGCGGATTCGATCAAGTCCATGCGGCTTTTGCATACGATCGCATTCCCGGCGGCGTGCATGCCGAAGGGGCTTGGTTTGAAGGTGATGTCCCATTTACGTTGCGGTTTATGGTGGTCTGTGACCAAGCCATTGTTCGCTACGACATCGCCAATACGCCCACGTTGAGCATTCATCCGACCGATGGATCAGCGGGTGCACGGCCTGATTTTCCTGAGGGATCGTGCTATCAGCATCAAGCGGCAGCATTCTTGGATGCGGTTCTTGAAGGTCAAGATCATGGTTTGAGCTTGGAAGATGGGGTGCGGGCGATTGCGATTGTTGAGCGAGAGCGAAATGAGCTGACGACTTAAGTCAATTTCCCGGAGCAAGTGCTCATAAAGGTCTTACGCGTCCAACATCTGATCTAAACAGAAATTCGATCTGATGGAGCCACTTCTCCAAAAGGGGGCCTGGTGTGAATTGCGATCGATTTCGAACAGTTTTCATTTCTGATGCCCACTTAGGAAGTCGTGGTTGCAATGCCGAAGTCCTCTTGTCGTTCTTAAAATCCATCGATACTCAGACGCTGTATTTGGTGGGGGACATCGTGGACTTTTGGCGTCTCCAGTCTCGATCGTATTGGCCATCTTCGCACAACGAAGTTGTACGGCGGATCCTCACAATGGTGAGGCGTGGTACGAGGGTGATTTTTGTCCCCGGAAACCACGATGAGGCTGTTCGCTCCTACGTAGGTATGAATTTTGGTGGCATTGAGATCCAGATGCAGGACGTCCACCGGTGCTTGGATGGTCGGCGCTTGCTGGTCACCCATGGTGATCAGTACGACCTCGTCGTTATGCATTCCCGGCTGCTCTCAAAAATTGGTTCATCCGCGTATGAACTTCTGATCCGCTTCAACTTTTTGTACAACCGGTACCGAAGGTGGCGAGGGAAGCCTTATTGGTCACTGTCTCAGTACATGAAGTCAAGGGTGAAAAAAGCGTGCACCTTTATTTCAAATTTTGAGGACACTTTAATTCAAGAAGCAAAAGAGAAAGGTCTTGATGGTGTTGTTTGTGGCCACATCCATCACCCTTCGCACGTTAACGAAGATGGATTCACGTATCTCAATTGTGGCGATTGGATCGAGAACTGCACCGCAGTGGTGGAGTCTGAATCCGGACACCTTTCTCTTTTACACGCAACATATTTTGCGCCAAAAATTACGAACGACGAGACTGAGAAAGATCCCATGTCGTCTGCTCAAATGGCTTCGTCTTTCATATGTCCCACTCGAGAATTTAGCGGCGAGGCACTGACTGGACTCAAGAATTTGGATGCAACCAAAAATTGAGTTTCGAGTTGTCTTCACGGGATCGCAACCAACGTCTCAAGCAGAATGTCTGTGGTTCGTTCCCAAGTGAATGTCCGGGCATGCTCGAGTACACCAGCCTGGGGCAATTCGACGGCTTGCAAACAGGCCGCTTGCAAATCTTCATTGACGATGCCGCTCACCCCATCCTGCACCACATCAATGGGCCCGGTGACCGGAAATGCTGCTACGGGAAGCCCGCACGCCATAGCTTCGATCATCACCACGCCAAACGTATCGGTGAGGCTTGGAAAGACAAAGCAGTCTCCACTGGCATATGCCCGCGCGAGGTCATCTCCGTAGCGGTAGCCAGTAAAGACGGCATCAGGGTATTTGCGTTCCAGTTTTTTTCGATGCGGACCATCGCCGACCAACACCTTGGTGCCAGGAAGGTCGAGTTGTAGAAATGCATCAAGATTCTTTTCCACCGCCAACCGGCCGGCATACAAAAAGATCGGACCGGTCCCAAACTTCTCGCGTTCGTGTTCTGGGTACACGCGAAACGTGTCGTGGTCGACACCACGTGTCCAGACGTTGATGTCTTTGAAACCTCGGGTGACCAGCTCGTCCCGGATGGTGGGCGTGGGGACCAAGGTGGCACTGGCGGGGCCATGAAATTTCTTCAGCAACCCGTATCCCACGCGAAGAGGAAGTTTGGTGTACGCCTGAGCATATTCGGCAAGTTTGGTGTGGTAGGACGTGGTGAATGGCACACCCCGGCGCAAGCACCAGCGGCGGGTGGCGATTCCGATGGGCCCTTCGGTTGCAATGTGTACCGCGTTTGGTCTGAGAGCATCGAGCCGCTTGGCAACCGCTCCAAATGGCCACGGTGCCAAGCGTATTTCTGGGTAGCGGGGCAGTGGGATGGTGCGGCGGTGGTCGGTGGGACACAAGACTTCCGTCTGATAGCCGCGACCCTCCAGAACACTTAAAACAGACTCCCATGTCCGGACCACCCCGGAAACCTGTGGACGCCAGGCGTCGGTGGCCAGGACGATCGTTGATCCAGAGGTGAGCATGCCTCCATCTTCGCGGAAAGCGTCGTGGTTTGCGCGAAGGCGCCATATGCTGGCGTCCATGCTGCTTCTTGGCCTCATGCTGGTCCTTGAGACGCCCGACTTTGTGCGGGAGGTGCAGCCCATTTTGTCCTCGCGGTGTTATGCCTGCCATGGTCCTGATGCGGCAGCGCGAGAAGGCGATCTGCGTTTGGACGAACGCGATGAAGCCCTGCGTACGGCGGTTGTTCCTGGAGACGCCGCCGCTTCGTTGTTGGTGGAACGCATTCGTGCTGGTGGTTCAAAGCGCATGCCGCCCGCATCGCACGGTGCCGGGCTTACCACCAAAGAGATCGAGATTCTGGAGGCATGGATTGATGGGGGGGCTGTCTATCAGCCGCACTGGGCTTGGTCTCCGCTTGGTCAAGACGACGCCCAAAGTATTGATGACCATTTGGCTTCTGGATTTTCCGGTTTACGGCCCAACGGTCGGGCCCCCGGCGGGGTCGTCTTGCGGCGCACTTGGCTGACCGTTGTGGGGCTGCCTCCACCTCGTGAGTTGCTGCTGTCTTTTCCCGATGATCCCACCGACGCCGAATGGTCCAAAGCCATCGATGACGTGCTGCACCATGATGGATTTGGAGAGCACTGGGCATCAATGTGGTTGGATCTTGCCCGGTACGCCGACACGAAGGGGTACGAGGCCGACCGGGCCCGAACCATTTGGCCGTGGCGAGAGTGGTTGGTCGAAACCTTGGATGCCGATCCCACCTTTACAGAATTGACCGAGCAACTGTTGGCCGGCGACTTGCTGAGTGACCCCAGCCCGAAGACGCGTTTGGCTACCGCATTTCACCGCAACACCATGACCAACGATGAGGGGGGGACCGACGATGAAGAACATCGGGTGGCCGCGGTGGTTGATCGAGTCAACACGACGATGCAGATATGGATGGGATTCACCGCGTCGTGCGCGCAATGTCACGATCACAAATACGACCCGATGACCCAGCAAGAGTACTTCTCCCTCTTTGATGTTTTCAATCAGACCGCGGACGCTGATCGCGACGACGAAACACCAACGATCGGCGTGGCTCCACTGGGAGATCCAGAAGGTGAACCCCTTCCGGTGCCGGTGATGGAAGCGTTGCCCAAAGAAGATCGCCGCGAGACTCGGGTGCAGATCCGTGGGAACTACCGGGATTTGGGTGAACTCGCGCAGGCCGCATTCCCCGAAGCGTTTCACGAGGGTCCCCAATCACCCAATCGCTTGGATCTGGCCCGTTGGCTGTGTGACCCCCAAAATCCACTTACCCCGCGAGTGCAGGCCAACCGCATCTGGGCCCGCGTGTTTGGCCGGGGCTTGGTGGAGACTGAAGAAGATTTTGGCCGGCAAGGCACGGTGCCCACCCATCCGGAACTGCTGGACAACTTGGCGTCCCGATGGATTCACGATGAAGGACGGCTTCGCCCCTTCTTGAAGCGTTTGTTGATGACGGACGCATGGCGCCGAACTTCAATCACTTCCGATCAAGCGTTGGCCGAAGATCCAAGAAACGAACGGTTGGCTCGGTTCCCTCGCGTTCGGTTGGAACCCGAAGTCCTCCGTGATCAAGCGTTGTCAGTCTCAGGTTTGCTTGTACGCACCAAGCATGGACCACCGGTTTATCCACCGCAGCCTGATGGAGTCTGGCGAAGCCCCTACAACGACGCGCGGTGGACCAACAGCACTGGCGATGATCGATTTCGGCGCAGTGTGTACACCTATTGGAAGCGCACCGCTCCGCATCCCACGATGACGCTTTTTGATGCGCCAAGCCGTGAAGTTTGCACTTCCCGTCGGATGGCGACCAATACGCCATTGCAAGCGTTGGTGGGGTTAAACGACCCGATCTTCCAAGAGGCCGCACTGGGATTTGGACGCCGTATTCAGATGCTGTCCGGAGACGATGGGGGCCGGTTGACCAAGGCGTTCCACGTGGTAACCGGTCGGATACCCACCGAAATGGAACAACAGCGTTTGCTGGAGACCTTGGGTCGAGCGCGTGACCATTACGAACAGCATCAAGATTCTGCCGCGGACTTTATTGAAGCATTTTCGGAAGCCCGGCGGGTGGAGATCGACCAGAAGATGTCCGCGGTCGAAGAAGCAGCATGGGCATTGGTGGCATCGGTTCTGTTGAATTTGGATGAGGTGCTTTGTCGTGGCTAATTCCAACCATGCGTCAATCTTGCATTCGGAAATGGCCTACTCGGCAACCCGTCGTCAGTTCTTGCGGGACGCGATGTACGGTGTGGGGGGCTTGGGTTTGGCTGCCATTTTGGGGGATGATGCGCAAGCTGGTGGTCTTGATTTTCAGCGGCCGCACTTCACCCCCAAAGCACGCCGGGTGATCTATTTGCACATGGCCGGTTCACCGCCCCAGCAAGATTTGTTTGACCACAAGCCCGAGCTTCGGGCGTGGGACCGCAAGCCGTGTCCTGATTCGATGTTGGCCGGGGAGCGTTTCGCATTCATCAAAGGCCATCCCAAGCTGCTGGCCAGCCCGCATGAATTTGCCCAGGTTGGCCCGCAAGGGACATGGATGAGTTCGCTGTTGCCGGGGTTGTCGAAGGAGGCGGGCGAACTTTGCATTGTGCGTTCGATGTACACCGATCAATTCAACCACGCGCCAGCACAGTTGTTGATGTTCACCGGTTCACCGCGTTTGGGCCGACCGTCCATGGGTTCATGGGCGACGTATGGCTTGGGGTCGGAAAATGCAGATCTTCCGGGCTATGTGGTCCTGCTTTCGGGTGCCAACGCGCCAAGTGCGGGAAAGAGTGCTTGGGGCAGTGGATTTTTGCCTTCCATCCACCAAGGCGTGCAGTGCCAAACATCTGGACCACCAGTCTTGCATGCGGCCGATCCGGTTGGCGTTGATCGAATGCTGCGTCGAGAGTCGATCGATGCGCTGGCCGAGCTGAACCAAATGGCCCACCACGGTCATCAAGATCCAGAGACCTTGGCTCGGATCGAGCAGTACGAGTTGGCGTTCCGCATGCAGATGGCCGCGCCGGAGGCCACCGACTTGGCCGAGGAACCCGAATGGGTGCGTGAGGACTACGGAGCCGATCCAGGGGCGGATGGTTCTTTTGCCAACAACTGCTTGTTGGCGCGTCGTTTGGTTGAGCGGGGCACCCGATTTGTGCACCTCTTTGACTGGGGATGGGATTTTCACGGGGAAGCCGAACACACCGATATTGAAAAAGCACTTCCGGGCAAAGCCAAGAAGATGGACCAAGCCGTGTCTGCACTTTTGCGAGACTTACGCTCTCGGGGTTTGTTGGACGACACACTTGTGGTGTGGAGCGGTGAGTTCGGCCGAACATCAATGAATGAAGAACGTGACGGCTCCAAATTTCTAGGTCGGGACCACCATCCGCACTGCTTCACCATTTGGATGGCCGGAGGTGGAGTGAAGGCCGGTTTGGATTACGGAGCAACCGACCCGTTTGGGTATCGAGTCGAGCAGAACCCGGTCCATGTGCATGACCTGCAAGCCACGATTTTGCATCTTTTGGGATTTGATCATGAGCAGTTGACTTACCCCTATCAGGGACGCAATCACCGCTTGACCGATGTCCACGGCCGGGTGGTTCGCGAACTTTTGGCGTAGTTGCCCACCTTCGCGTGCGGCTCATCGCGGATACATTCATCACCATGAACGCGTCCTGGACCGTGCTTGATCAAACCATCTTGGCCCTCGGCCTGATGTCGGTGGGTCTTGGACTGGCCCTTGGTCCTCAGACGTTCCGCGTGGTCACGTTGGACAAGCCGCGGCGGGGCAGCACCAAAGACATCAAGATCACTTGGCGGTACTTTCTTCTTTTTACGTTGCCTGCGGTGGTGACTTTGGCTGTGGGCTTGATGCGGTGGCAAGCACCCCGATGGACGCAGCAACAATGGATTCAACTGATCCCCAACCTCGTCCTTCGTTCCGAGACCTCGGGCCCGTTTCAAGAGCCCGCATGGTTGGAAGCCAGCGATCGGTTTGCTGAAGCCGACCCCGACGACGCCAGCTGGCGTGGGGCTTGGGTTGACCGGGCGCTGTCGGCGGCATTGGCGGTTGAAACATTGCCTTCGTTTGGAGCCAGTGCTTTTTTGGTGGAACAAACACAGCGACTTCCGACGGAGACCGCCGGGCGAACACGCCTAGCCGACACGATTGCCGCAGGTCACCCCTTGGCGGTGGGTCTTCGCGGTTCT
>PAFA01000104.1 GCA_002700845.1 Phycisphaerae bacterium
TTATAAAAATGTAAGCGTCCGGACGTGCCGGTCACCCATCCCGTCGGCAGGTGATCGCTCTGCGGGGGGCACGGTTCCGGTGTGGGGTTTGATTTGTCATGCTGGATCACCTCCTTAAAAAAGATTGGTGGCCAGCCGTCACAGCCCCAAAGCTGCCGCCAGCCTGAATTCTCCCTTCAGCGTCCAGAAGGGCACATCGCCCAAAATCCAGAAAAGGATTTTGGTCGTCAAGGATTTCTTCGTTCGGCTCCGGTGGGTTTTCCAACGGTTATGAACTCGACTTTCCTTGATGTACCGATATTAGGCAAGAAGTATGAGACGGTTCCGAAAAGGAACTCCAAAGAGATCAATCTTCTTCTTCAGATTCCCAATCCTCGCCATCAAGGTCCTCTTCGCCCTCATCGTGGTATTCCGCCAGCATGCTGGAGCGATCTTTGGCCTGCATCAGCTTTTTCATGTCTTCCCATCCGGGAAGATCAATCAAAATATCGCTGGCCACGCCGGCACCCTTGGCTTCACCCACGATCCCGGCCTGTCTCATTTGCTCCACCATCCGGCTGGCCCGAGTGTCGCCCATTCGAAGCCGCGTCTTGAGCAAAGTGATCGATCCACTGTCACGTTCGATCAAAAGTCGAACTGCCTTGTCAAATTCTTGGTCCTCAAGTGCTTCCTTCAAGACGTCGTAAGGGTCAGCATCGTCATTTTCTGCAATTTCATCAAGGCGAACCAGATCGCGTTCAAATTGCGGCGCGGCAACATCTTCGAGGAACCCCGCGGTGTGAACAATTTCCTCAGTGGACACAAAGGCGCCTTGGCCACGAACAAGCTTTGGACCATCTTTGATCAGCATGTCGCCATTGCCAAGAAGTACCTCGGCACCGCTGACATCCAACATGATTCGGCTGTCAAGCGAAGAGTTCACTCGGCAGGCAACGCGGAACGGTACGTTTGACTTGATCAAACCGGTCACGACGTTGCGCTCTGGCCGTTGAGTTGCCAAGATCAGGTGGATGCCTACTGCTCGTGCCTTTTGTGCAATTCGAACAATAGGGAGCTCAGCATCTTTCCCTTCTTCTAGGATCAAGTCGGCGAGCTCGTCAACCACAATCACGATGAAGGGTAACTTCTTCGGAGTCAGCTTCATCTCACGCTCGTCAGTGATGCCCATTTTCTTGCAGAGCTTTTCGGGGTCTTCACCAAGTTTGTTGTACTCAGCAAGGTTTCGAACCTTGGCACTCCTTAGCAGGGTGTACCGACTCTCCATTTGATGCACGGCCCATTGCAATACACCCTTTGCACGATCTGTTTTGGTCACCACAGGACAAGCGAGGTGTGGAATCGCTTTGTACGTGTCAAATTCAACTTGCTTGGGGTCCACCAAGACCAGCTTCACTTCATCGGGTCGCTTGGTAAACAGCCAGCTCATCAAGATGGTGTTGATGCATACCGATTTTCCGGATCCAGTGGTACCAGCGATCAACATGTGTGGCATCTTTGTGAGGTCGTAGACCATCGATTCGCCAGACGCGTTTTTGCCGAGGTACATCGGCAAACCCATTTTTGCCCCCCGGCCAGACTCCAAAATTTCCCGAATGCGAACAAGTTCTGGAGTTGGGTTTGGCACTTCAATGCCAATCCTTCCATTTCCAATATTTGAATCGATGCGAAGGCTTGGGACACCCATCGCACGGGCCAGGTCTTCGGTCAACG
Source organism: Phycisphaerae bacterium (assembly GCA_002700845.1). Taxonomy (GTDB): domain Bacteria; phylum Planctomycetota; class Phycisphaerae; order Phycisphaerales; family SM1A02; genus UBA8653. The sequence continues at coordinate 1,711 of PAFA01000104.1, forward strand.
CGCGAATGGAACCAACTTTTGTCCCCCGAGCCAGTTTCACAGCAAAAAGTGTGATGGTCGGACCGGCATCAATGTCTTGAATTTCACCGTCGATGTTGAATTCACTAAAGGCTTCAAGAAGTTGTTCCGCCTGTTCGGAGATGGTCAAGCTGCGATCAGCTTCATCCACTGGTTCACTTTCCTCAAGGAGATCAAGCTGAGGAAATTTCCAACTTCCGCTGTACTCAACTTGCGGGAGAGGTGCGGACTCATTGCGCTGGCTCAGGCGTTCTCGAATTTTTTCAAGTGCGGCAGACTTTGCGGCGGCCAGCGATTCGTCCTCGTCCTCGTCCTCTTCTTCTTCCTCTTCTTCCCAGTCTTCTTCTTCTTCTTCTTCTTCCCAATCCTCTTCTTCCGCGTCCGTCAATTCATACTCGTCTTCTTCGTCCTCTTCCTCCCACCCCTCTGCCTCGGCGTCTTCGGGCTCGAGCACGGCAACCGTGGCATTTGGCTTGGCCTTCTTCGACTTCCGTCCCCCAGATCGAGCCCCACCCGCCGTGGCTGGTTCGGGATGCACCAGGTTGATCACCAACGTGATGGACTCGCGGCAGTACTGCAGAATTTTGGCAAACGGCAGCCGGGCCAAGATGGGAGAGAGCATGCGGTCGGCCGCACACCACAATCCGATGGCCAAACCAGTGCCGCAGATGATTGGCGTGCCGAGCCATCCAAAGCGTGGCCCAAGCTCCCCGACAATCCAGGCGCCTACGGCCCCGCCGTTTCCGTCTGGGAAGACCCCAAATCCCGGCGCGAATTCAGCCCAGAGTGCAGCCAAGGCCAGTGTGCTCATGATGACGCCGCCGGCCCTGACCCAGAGGTGGTCCGTTTCATGACCCCGGATGGACTGGATCAAAAGCATGATGCAGCCAATAACCGCCAGCCATACCCCAGTCCCAAAAGTGCCAAAGAGCCGGGCGGCCAGCAAGGCCCCCAAACTGCCCATCGCGTTACTGATGGCTTCGCCTTCATTTGCGGGTGCTACAAATGCGGACGGAGCATCCGCCACGTCATACGTCAGCAGGGCCAACGCACAAAAGATGGCCCCAAACAAGAGACCTGGGCCGACCAGCGGCATCAGCGCGGTCTTGAGGCGTTTGAAGCGGTCAACAGTGAACAACGACTCGCCCTTTTTGGACGAGGACTTCTTTTTTCGTGCCATGAATATCCATATCGGCCGACCCGGCAGATTTCGACCTCAGATTGAGGCCTGAGCCAGAATTTTTTCCAAAGAGGTCGTGTCAACATGGTCGTACGGGCTGGGGTAGGCTTTGCGGTATGCCCGAGGCGAATGCACCCTCTGTTATGGATCTCCCCGAACGTTACCGGACCCTACACGGCCGAATTGCCGCTGCCGCAGCCCGTGATGGCCGCAAAGGCAGCGATGTCCGCTTGGTGGCGGTGACTAAATTTGCCACCGACGCCCAGATCCGCGAACTTTTGGATTTGGGACACCGGGACCTGGGCGAAAATCGCTTGCAGGTGATGGAAGCCCACGCGGAGACTGTTGCCGATTGGCAAGAGCGGCACGCCCTTATTGGGGCTGGCGAAGAAACCGTGCGTTGGCACTTCATCGGCAGCCTTCAACGGAACAAGATCAAGTCGGTCTGCCGGTCATGCCGGCTGATTCACTCGGTCGACAACTTGAAAATGGCTGAGGACATCGACAAGGCCTCCGCCAATCTGGGCCGGTCTGAGCCTATGGAGGTGTTGGTGCAAGTCAATATCGCTGGTGAGAAGCAAAAGGGCGGATGCCCTCCTGGTGCTGAAGGCCCGCTGATTGAAGTCATCACCGAGGAGTATCCTGATATTCGGGTTCGCGGTTTGATGTGTATGGCCCCAATTTCAGAAGATCCAGAAGCCGCCCGCCCGGTGTTTGAGCAGGCTCGTGAGATGTTCGAAACGATTCGGCGCTTGGGAACCGGTGGTCCATCTTTTGACATTCTCTCTATGGGTATGACCAACGACTTTGAAGTTGCAGTGGAATGTGGATCGAATCTGATCCGCGTAGGTAGTGCATTGTTCCCGCCGCCAGCTGACGCATGAGTCGAATTGATCAAATGTTTACTGAACGGGGCCCAACGGCTTCGTTTGAATTCTTTCCACCAAAAGCTGGGGAAGCTTGGGATGCGCTTTTCTCCGGCATTAGCGCGTTTGAGCAACTGCAGCCTTCGTTTGTATCGGTGACCTACGGCGCGGGCGGCAGTACTCGAGCCAGAACGCACGACTTGGTGGTTCGTTTGCGAAGCGAAACATCTTTGCTGCCGATGCCGCACCTCACCGGTCGTGGACACACCAAAGCTGAGATCGAATCTATTTTGGTTCGTTACGCCGAAAGTGGTGTGAACAACATTTTGGCTCTCCGCGGGGATCCTCCAAAAGACGGTGATTCTGGTCCGGGTGACTTTCCCCATGCGGTTGATTTGGTGCGATTCATCAATGCTTTTAATGAATCTGGTGGTCATCCAGATGGTGGATTTGCGATTGGTATTGCAGGCTATCCCGAAGGTCACCATGAAACGCCCAACCTGTTAACCGAGATGGACCACTTTCACGAAAAGGTGGACGCGGGTGCGGACTTCGCCATCTCACAGTTGTTTTTCGATAACCGTCGGTTCCTGGATTGGCGTGAACGCTGCAAGATGGCCGGGGTGCATATACCGTTGGTGGCGGGTCTGATGCCCATCACGAGCGCGGGGGCAATGCGAAGAATGGCCGAACTGGCTGCGGGCACACTGATCCCTGCTCGCCTGCTTCGGGGTGTTCTGGACCGTGAACAAGATCCAGAGATGGTCGAAGCCTTTGGTGTTCTTTGGGCCACCGAGCAATCTCGAGATCTCCTGGATCATGGGGTGGCCGGGCTCCATTACTACACGCTGAACCGATCTCGGGCTGCTCGTCGGGTCTATGAGACTTTGGGGATTCGGGACAGCCGTTCCTTCATGTCTGGTTCTTGATTGGCTTCAGCCCCGGTATGCTGCATCTCATGTTCCCATCTGTTTCAATTGCCTCCGTTCTCGCGCAAGCAGGCCCACCCGAAGCGGTGGTCTCAGGCACGCCCTCTCCTTTGCTCGCATTTTTGTTGATGGCACTGATTGGCGTGGCCGTGGTCTTGATCAACCTTTGGTCCAGTAAGCGGAGCCACCGCGAGTGAGTTCGCTTGGTCGATCGCTGTTGGCGGTCAACGTGGTGCTTCTTGCGGCACTTTTACTGCTTCAATTGGAGTCTCCAGCGCGGGGTGGCGCGGTTGATCCTCGAGCACGAGGTTCGTATCTCATGGTGACCACCACGATGGAAGCGGGAAACTCCGAAGTTCTGTATCTCATTGACGATGCCAACCGAGAGATGGTCGCTCTTCGTTGGGACCAAGTCAGCAATGCCTTTATTGGTCTGGGGTACCGTGATATTGATCGCGATACCAAGCAATTGGGGACCAAGGCCACGGAGGTCGGACGATGAAGAATGAGTGGCCGCTTTTGGCATCGAGCATCGTCTTGGCTGGACTGTTGTTTTCGGGACCCTTGTCCGCAGGCCCAACCCCAACGTCCTTGGCGGTGGCCGCCCTTGCCGGTGACAGCATCGTGCACGATGACTTCAGTGTGACCACCTATCGCCCCGGTACTTCGGCGGGTGAGACGTTTGTTGTCGTGCTGGACCACCGTACTGAGACAATTCATGCATATCGGGTTCGTCCGGGTGCTCGCCCTGAACTCGAACGTTTAAGTGTTGATCGGTTGTCGGATGTTTTTGAACGTGCTGCTGGCGACCGCTAAATCAATACAGTCAACAAGTTCATAATGGGGTGGTACAAGGGGTGGTGATGCAACCGCAGGATGAATGGCTGCTGACGGACGGACTTGGTGGATTTGCTATGGGGGCGCGCGACGGTGTGCCGCGTCGTCGATACCACGGCCTGTGCATCGCAAGTCTGGCTCCTCCCCTGCGCCGACGCACCATTCTTCGCGCGGCTATGGCTGAGGTTGTTGAGCCGGGCGGAGCCACCCCACTATGGCAAGCCACATTTGCACCACATGGCACTTTGTCGCCCCCACGGCATGTCCCCAGTCACACCACGAACGAAGTTGATTGCATTCGAACGGAATGGACATCAAAAAACGTCGAGCTCGTCCGAACCCTCACCATCAAGCGAGGTGCTCCTGGCGTCACGCTGCGTTGGCGGGGATTTGTTCCCCCAAAAGCCACCTTGCGAATCCACCTCCTGGCGCCGCTGGTCGACTTCCATGCATTCGATTGTGGAACTGAATCACCACAGGTTGATGTGGTGCCGGGCGGGTTGGTTCTCCAACGTGGCGAAGTACGCGCTTCATTCCAGATTTCGGACGGCAACTTTCATAAGTCTCCGGACCATTGGCACGGGTTGCGTTTTGCTGAGGAGCAGACTCGTGGTTATGACGCGGAAGAAAAATGCTTCACCCCAGGATTTGTAGATGCAGTTGCTGATGAGCAGGGCCGAGTGAATGTTGTCCTTGATGTTCAGCCGGAGACCCCGAAATGCGTGGTGCCGCCGGTCGCAGGTTCTGCGATTCCGTTGGCCCATGCGGCCGCGGACTTTTTGGTGTCAAGAGAGCAACCGAAAGGTCCGTCGGTTATTGCCGGCTGGCCTTGGTTTGCGGACTGGGGTCGCGATACTTTGCTTTCTATCCCCGGTCTACTCCTCGTGGATGGTCGTACGAACGAAGCAGAAGCAATGCTTGAGACTTGGGGTGCGACGGTCTCTGACGGCCGGATTCCCAATCGATTTTTAGATGAGGGTGAAGGTCAAGATTTAGGTTCCGCGGACGCGGCCCTTTGGTACCTGCATATTGCTGGAGTGTGGTTGGAAGCAACCGATCAACCTTTTGCTCATGGGCCAATCGCAACCGCTTGTCGATCAATTGTGGAAGCATGGTTGGATGGCGCGTCGCCTGGAACCAAGATCGACAGCGATGGATTGGTGATTGCTGAGGAGCCGGGCCGCGCGTTGACATGGATGGACGCCGTCGTCGATGGTGTCCCCGTCACGCCGCGTATGGGGAAGCCCGTTGAACTCTCTGCCCTTTGGTGCCACAGCCTGCGTGTTCTTGCCGAGCGTGCAAGCGATGGAGCAGAAAGCGGACGGTATCGACGCATTGCAGAGCGGACCGCGGGGTCATTCAGTGCTTTTCATTGCGATCGAACCGGTGGCCTCGTTGATCGATTGTGCTCTTTACGCGAGGGGGGCGGCGTAGACCGATCGATTCGACCAAACATGGTGATCGCCGCGGCGCTTCGAGGTGCACCCTTGGACCGGGCGCGAAGACTCCGGATTGTGGATCTTTGCCGAACGCATCTGCTCACGCCATACGGCTTACGTACGCTTGCGCCTGCCGACCAGAGTTATCTTGGGCGGTACGAAGGCACCGTGNGCGAACGTGATCNGGCGTATCACCAAGGGACGGTTTGGCCTTGGCTGCTTGGCTTCTTGGNTGAAGCCCATCTGCGGGCGCATGAGCATGATTCAATCTCGAGAACGACCGCCCAAACATGGCTTCAGCCACTGGCCGGTGAGCTTGCTTCCGCAGGATTGGGTCAATTGTCAGAGGTGTACGACGGGGACGTCCCACATCGCCCAAATGGATGTCCAGCCCAAGCGTGGAGTGTGGCCGAGTGGCGTCGTGCCACGGCTTTGGTTCAACGCGGAGAACAATGGTGGCCTTCTCCAGAGCCCTTGACGATGTCCGGCGAATTACACGCCAAAAATCGTGTCTAGGATCCGGGTAATCCATGGCTTCTTTGAGGAACGCCGAAGCTCACCCTCGGAATGTTGCGTGACTTCCAGATCATGCAACTGCGTGGAGTACACCGTGTTCAATTGGCTCACATCCTCGGCGCGGCATCTTCCGCGAACAACAATAGCGCTTCGTTCTCCATCAACTTCGGTGACTGAACGTGCTTCAAGTATCAGGTTTCCATTTGGCAGAACCTGAGCCACTTCGGCCATCACTCGAGCCGTGAAGGAGTCCTCACGTTCGAACTCACCTTCGGTCTCGTGTCGGTTCTGGATGCTTCCTGCCACGCCGGGAAGTCCACCGTTGTAGTCCTCGCCAAGCTGTTCATCAAGCAATGCGCGGAAGTTTGGCCACCGGTTGATGCCCGCATCAAGATCAGCCCGTCGCTGGGTGGAAAGTTCGGCCGATCGCTCGCTTCGACTGCTCTCCCGAACCAAGACTTCAATCAGGTCGTGCTCGTGGAAAGTCTTTGGTTGGTGTTCGCCTGGGGTGTGCGCGGATTGCAGGTGGCTGGTATCCCAGCGATTTTTTAGACGCGTGAGTTGCGAAGTATTTGGCTTCGCGGCATCCGGTCGAACTTTCATTGTCGATAGTGCTCCGGGCGTAATGCTCGGAGCTGGTGGTGTCCGAACTGACGCTGGTCCACCGCATGCAGCCAAGGGAATCAAGCCAAGCCATAAGAATCGGTTCATCATGAACCCTCCATCAGTTGCACCACGCCATCAGTTCGGAGGGTGCCTTGTCGGATGACACCGTCGTCCAAACGGACAAGTACTTTTTCGCCAGGATGAGCAGAACTCATGGCCCGACCGCTGGTCTGAGCCAAGAAGCCGCCTAGGCGGCGTTCCACCGAAACACTGTTGCCCCGCTTGATCAGATCTGGAAGATCCAAATGGTTAGAACTGGACCGCTTTTTGAACAACCAGTTCGGGTGCCATTGCCCCTGCTCGTCGGCAATTTCTACGGTGAAGCGATGGTCGTGGCCGTGAAGTCTTGCCCGCACAGTTCGGACTGTGGGGTGGGTTCGAAGGGTCCATACCCCTTCATTCAGGGGAGCATCTTCTGGTGTTTGTATGCGAATTTGATCAGGTCTTAGACGCAATCTCGCGGCGATCACTTCTCGAAGTGTTTGTGGCCCGAGCTCGACGGCACGGTTAAGTGCTGGAATGACAGGCGGTGGTTTCAGTTGCTCGGTGCGCTCGATGATGGTTACGCCCCCACGAAACTCCCACTGGAAGACTGGTGCCGCACACTGTTCGAGAAGTTCCATCACGAAAGGGAGGTCGACAGAATCGTCTGATTTTTGTTGGGGCAACTCGATGGCGTGGTAGCGACAGGCATCGCCCTCGAGTTTGGCAACATCGCCAAGCATCAGCGGCGCATCACCCTCGAGCCACACCTCGTGATGCAGTGTGACGCGGTTCGCCGCCAGAGCCGAGATCAGGAAGAGCGCATCAACCACGGCGGAGGTTCGCCACTTCGCGGAGCAGTTCGTCCGCGGCTTGGATCGATTGACTGTTCATTTCAAAGAGTCTTTGGGTCCGGATCAGATCAATTAATTCTTTGGTGGGATCAATATTCGACGCCTCGAGGAATCCCTGCAGGATGTTGCCGGCGCCATTTTCGGTCGGGGTGGTGTTGATCGCTTGCCCGCTTGCGGTGGTCTCGACAAAAAGGTTTTCCCCCACCGGCTGCAAACCAGACGTGTTGGGAAAGACGGTTAACTCAAGTTGTCCCGCTTCCTGATTTTGTCCATTTTGAATGTACGACACAATTCCATCCGCGGTGACGGTGATGTTTTCTTCGGGAACATCCTCAGGAATCGTGATTGCTGGAACCAGTCGTCGACCGTTTGAGTTGGCAAGAACCAGCTCACGGTTGGCATTCAGTGAGAAGTTGCCCGCCCTGGTGTAGGCCATGCCATTGACTCCAAGGCCATCTTCAACCTGTACCCCGAAGAATCCGCTGCCTTGAATGGTGAAGTCAAGATTTCGACCCGTTGGCTCCATTCCACCCTGCCGGAAATCGAGCTGGGTGCCCGACACCTTGGTGCCCAATCCAACAAAGACACCCGTGGGCCTGATGTCACCGTTTACGTTTTCAGTGCCGGGCTGTTCACGTTCTTGATACATCAAGTCTTCGAACATCACGCGGCTTCCTTTGAACCCTTGGGTCCCAGCGTTCGCAATGTTGTTCGCAATCACTTCAAGTTTGGTGTCCAATGCGGACAGTCCGGAAGAAGCACTGTGTAGGGAAAGAATAGCCATCAGTCAAACTCCAGAAAATCAAACGGGTCGGGCCAGCGTGTTCCACGCAAGATCGAGGGTTTTGTCGTGCATGCGCAGCAATTCCAAGTTGGCTTGAGCGGCACGGTTGGTTTCGATGAGGTCGGTCATTGCGCGAATAGGATTCACACTGGACCCTTCCAGCATCCCTTGGTGGATGCGGCTGGTTGCTGGTCTGGTTTGGCCATCGACCAAGCGAACGAGCCCCCCCCCCATCTTTCGGATGCCTTCGGCAGGAAGCAGGTCCAAGCCCAGTTTTGCAACGGGCAGTCCATTTTCCAAAATGCTTCCGTCAACTCGAATCACGGGGGTGGTGTTTGGGTCCATGGTGATGATGGCGCCACTGTCATCAAGCATGGGGCGCCCACTCACCGCGTGAACCAACCGCCCCTCGGCGTCTACGAGGAGTCGCCCGTCGCGGGTGTGCTGTACTGATCCGGTTTCACTTTCAACTCGAAGCCAGCCATCCCCTTCAATCGCGATGTGAAAAGGATCCTCGGTTCGCTCCATGGGGCCTGGTCGTACATCCACGCGATTGGGGGCGGTAAACAGACCACCGCCGAGGCGAGCCAAGAGAGCATTCGGTCCAAGGTCGGGCGCATCAGCGGCTGCACTGGGGGCCTGCCTTTGCATGGCCAAGGTGAAATCCGCCTGGAACCCTGGGGTATCGGCATTGGCCAAGTTGTTTGAAAGGGTGTCCATTCGGTGCAATGCGGCGAGGGTGCCGGAGGCCGAGACTGACATGCCGTAATTCATTGCGAGCGCCTCCTGCGACAAGTTGGCCGCGGTCCTCCATGACCCACGGCGTACAAATCATCAGTGCAAACGCTATTCCGTCGTCTGCATGCGCAACATCTGCGCATTGTTTGGCCGTCATTTTGGCAAAAGAATCAACGAATTGGCATTCCTGACCGAAGTTGGGCTCCCACGGGGTCGATTTGATGGGGGTGATGTCCTTGGGTATCTCATCTCGATCTCCGGTTTCATCTTTTCTTCATTGGATGCAGGTGGAAGCTGGGGCCTCTCCGCGGACCCTTGATGCGTACCAGCGTGATTTGCGTGGATTCACTGGTTACCTCAAATCTCGTGGGGTTGAAGATCCCAACGCTGCCTCGCCTGATGACATCGAGGCCTGGGCACGGT
>PAFA01000090.1 GCA_002700845.1 Phycisphaerae bacterium
CTTGGACTTCAACCTGGCCAAAGGATGTCGCAGTCAAGGCCGCAGCCAACGTCAACGCAAAGAGTGTTGATTTCATGGATGTGTTTCCTCCTGTAAGGATTACATCGTAATGGCCAGACCCTCCCCCTCAAATCCTTGTGTGTACTTCTTGAGAAGAAGTCCCCCTCCGTCCTTGTGCCTCATAAGACGGGCTACCGCGGGGATAGAGACACCCTTCTTGATGAGCATGTCTTGGAGTCTTAGGTCCTTGGTAGTACCTTGGGTATTCGGAGGTATGACCCATGCTCGCCCTCGCACCGAGCAAATTCAGCAGTGACATCTTGATACGCCATAGGCGTGACCTGCGTTGTTTCAATGACACACTTGGGATCCCCGGCACCATTAAGTATGACGGATAAAGTCCCGGCAGCCAGAGGGCTTGTGTTTTCGTGCTCCCACTCGAAAAGTGACAGACAGGTCGCGGTTTTTGTTCCGGCGAGAATAAGTTGCAGCAGCTGGTCCGACAAATCGGGTGAGTCGCCAAAAGTATCAATCAATATGGAGTCAGCCTGAGCCGCCGGCCGTCCTTTGTGAGCAAGAAAAGATTTGATGTACTCTTGTGCAGCATTCATTGATCGTTGCTGAGTCTATAAAGATCATCACTTCATGTTGAATTTAGAAAGGGATACGAACATGTCAGATCACGAAGAAATTCAGAAGTGCGTCGAAGCGTACTACTCCAGCCTTCGCACCTCTGATGCGAGTGGTGTTCGATCCGTTTTTCACCCCAGCGCTCGGATCACCGGCTATCTCCCTGATGGTTTGCACCAGATGACCGTCGATGAATTTGCTGAGTTCGTCCAATCTCAGCAGCCGTCTCCGTCCGAGGCGGGCGCGGACGAGATGCTTGAAGTTCTATCTTGCGATGTAGCGGGACAGACCGCGGGGGTTCGTCTTCGAGAGTCCTATCTCGGAATGGTTTTTACCGACACCTTTGCCATGCTCAATATTGATGGCCAGTGGTTGATTTACAACAAACTCTTCCACGTTGAGTCCTGAGACTGAACCGCGGCTGCTCATCTGCTATCTCAGTGGATCTCATGTTTGATCCAGGTGACGGCTTGAGGGTTGTGGTTTGGCATGGAAATGAGAGAAGCCAGTGGCTTCATAATCGTCGGTATTGAAGGCAGGACCGTGGTTGCCAACAGGGATGAAGGGGCCTAGAATATTGGCAATTATTTGCCAATAAAGGAAGTCACTTCATGAACACCTGCTGCCCCAACTGTGCCTCAAATGCCGCCTTTGGCAACGACATCGCTTCTGTTTGCACTGAATGTGCTTCCGTATCTGCTGCGGGCTTCTCGTTCAGCATGCCACTTTTGCTCGCTGGTGCCGTTTGTGCCCTTGGAATGCTTGCTGCCCGGCGCATCTCCCGTCGCGCGCACCCGCTGTCCTGCGTTCCGGCTTTGTCCTGAACGTACGGCCCCGATCAAGGGGACCGTTCTTTATTTAAGAGAACTCTTCTAGCACCACACACATTCCTGACCGCCAGATGGGGAACGCCATGCTGCAGCGGTACCCCATGAATTCAGATGGTTCCCACCCTTCATGATCAAACATGTCCTGGGTGAGTGCTTTATGGGATTTGTGGGTCGTGGGTGAGTCTTGCCCAATACCGCATCCAAGCTCACTAAAAGTCATTTGGTTGGCAAACCGTGTCATCCAAAGATCTTCAGGCGGTGCGAGCAGCGAAGTGCCCCACATGTGGCAGTCGCCGGAAGCTTGATGCGGTTCGGCAATCGTGCGGTGGAAATACACATCAAAAGTGCATTGTTTGGTTGGGTAGTCCACGTAGAGCCAAATGGCCTTGTGTTTTCCGACTGACTTGACACTCCAGAGGTTTCGCTGCCGGGCAAAGCAGTCAAACGATTCGCCCGAAGGAATGTGCTCGGGGTTCACCAAGTGGGCCAGGTGTTCTGACTTGATGACGCGTTGATCGATTGAGGGCAGCGGCTTGGTGGAAAATGATTCGACCAGATGCTGTGGTTGTCGGGCGGCTTCCTCACTGGTGACATTCCGAAAGTCGGAATAGGCCATGTTGATGGGAAGTCGAATTGGCATGGCGGACTCACTGGCTCTCATCCCGGCATACCCACGCATGGCAATTTGCTCAAAGTTGATGGCGCCAGAAGCGGAGGGCCTGAACGCCAAAATACTGATGGTGTGATCCGCGGCTTGCCCGGTTACTCCAGAGGCGGCTTCGAAAAGTGCGGTGCGCCGGGCAAGCTGCTGGTCAGGATCGTTTGCTTTTTGGTACAGCTCAAGAGCGGCAGAAAAACTGGTTTGGCTGAGTCCAAGTTGACGCAGAAGTTCTTCAAAGGCAGCGGTGGCCTCAAACGCTTCTGCCAACTGCTCTTCCGCAGAGCTTTTGTTTCGCAGGGCATTGAGAAATTGTTTGAGACCATGGACCCCTGGCAGTTCGGCCAGCGAGCCTGCGCCGGGCGAGGGCGCCGTGGGCTTCCCCAGCTTGGTGATCCTTTGGCAAGTCATTCGCCCGACACCCAGTTCTTTGGCCAGGGTGGCGGCCCGCCGATTTTGCACTGCCGGTAGATCCAGAAGCTTCAACAGAGCTGTGTGCAAGCGGAGGCCCACTTGTGCTGCATCAGCGACCATTTTGGCAGTAAGGATCAAGGGCATCAGGGGTTCAGAATTGGTTCTTGGGGATGGGTTTCCGCTTGACATCATACGAAGAAAGGTCATAATAAAATGCACTCAGTGCATTTTTTAAGGAGCGCCCTGTGAGAAGACTTTTAGCTGTTGTTGCACTCTTGGTTCTGCCCAATCTGGCCGTGGCCGAGACCCATCAGGTGACGGTCAATTCGTCCTCATTTGACCCGCAAACATTGGTCGTGGTGCCGGGCGACACCATTGTGTGGACGTTGGCGGGGAGTCCTTTTCGTTCGATCGAATCCGGCTCTTCATGTCTGGCGGATGGTGTTTTCTTTCAAGGTGGTGTGCCCAATTCGGGGGGATGCGGCAAGTGCCCGCCACAGAATCCAACGTTCACCTGGGAGGTACCGGAATACGCGTATCTCGAGATCCCATATTTCTCCGGCGCGCTCTGCGATGACGGAATGACCGGCCTCATTGTGATCGACGCCGGCGGCGACACGATCCGGGTTCCAGAAGATTTCGCCACGATTGCTGAAGCGATCGATGCCGCGCAAGATGGTGATCTCATCGACATTGCCTCCGGGGTCTATCAAGAGAACGTCAGCATGCTGGGCCGGCAACTCACTCTTCGTGGAGAAGTCAATATTGATGGTTCTCCCGCGGTCACCATCGATGCCAATGGGTTGGAGGCTGCTTTAGATCTGTCAACGGTGATCGTTCCTGGGCCTGGGTCGCCTTCCTTTACAGGACAAGCTGTCATCGAAAATATCGTGATGACTGGTGGTTTCAATGCCGGACTTACTGTGCATAGGGCCAGCCCGGTGCTTCGAAACTGTCTGATTGCCGGTAATGGTCAGGGGGTCTCAGCTGTCGGAGCGGTAGAGCCGGGGCCAAGCCTTGGGGCTCAACCTCAGTTTTTGAACTGCGAAATTCGCGACAACAGCGCTGAAGCAGTCATCGGGAGTATGAGCTGGGATCCGGGTGTGTGTGACCCCGTGTTGTCGGGTTGTATCGTGACCAACAACGGTTCCGGAGTGGTGGCGACCGAAGGGACATCGGCCACCATCATCAGATCCATCATCTGTGGAAACGAAGGCAGTCAGGTTGAAGGGAATGTCACGTTCGATGCGTTGTCGTGTGCGACCTCACTGTGCCAAGATGACAATGGTGATGGGGTGCCAGAGTTCTGTTTCGGGGACCTTGATGGCATTCTCAATGTGCCGAGTGAATACCCAACCATTCAAGTAGCGGTGAACTTCGCCATTGATGGGCAGACGGTATTGATCGCTCCCGGAACTTACATCTTCAACGATATGGGCGAGGGGCCGGAACCGGCTCCGCTGATCGTCATTGCGGACAAGTCCATCACTCTTGCGGGCGTACAAAATGAAGATGGCAGTCCAGCGGTCACCATTCAAGGCGACGAGAATGATCCGCCAATCGGGGTGATGGTTCAGGGGGGTGATGGAGGATTGGTCACGATCCAAGACCTGAAGATTGCAGGTTGCGTGGGTGGGTTGATACTCAGTGGTGGCAACCATGTCGTCAACAACTGTGTCCTCGAAGGCAATTCCCTCTTTGGTTTGGTGGCTGATTTGGCCCAAGTCGAAGTCAGCCATTCCAAAATCCAGGATGGCGTGCTGGGTCTTTGGACAGAATCCTCAGATGTCACCTTGAATGCTTGCCAGATTGAACGCAACCTGGGTTGGTTCTCGACTCCGGGGGGCATCTTGATGGAGGGCGGAACGCTCGCCATCAACGGATGTTTGCTCCGCGACAATGTCAATGGTTATGGGTCGGCCAGCATTGTCATCAATGCTGGTGCCGCCACCATTGCCAACTCCATTGTGTGTGGCAATGCAACATCCGGAGAATCCGGAAGTCAGATAGAAGGCACCTGGTCCGATGAGGGGGGCAATGCGATTCAGGAGACGTGTGGCAGTACCATTTCTGTCCCTCAGGATTATCCCACGCTGAGGTCGGCGGTGGATGCAGCCCAGATGTTTGACACCATTTTGATCTCAAGTGGGGACTACGTTGTTGAAACAACTGAAGAGATTCAGATTCTGAACAAGTCCCTTGTGATCTCCGGTGAAACACATCCAGACGGCACCACGGCGGTAAGCCTGCTGGCGAAGGATGGAGCGGGAACTTTCCTGGTTGGATCTGATGGGTGGATGATGAGTCATGAAGTCGTGTTCGAGAACATTGAATTCAACGGCTTCGCCTTTCAGATCATTGGCGGTCGATTCACGATGGAGCAGTGCGTGGTCGAAGGGGTTTCATCGGACTGGCCAATCTCCGGTGTTGAAACTGCAATGCTCATGAAAGACTGTGTGGTTCGAGACAATTATGGTCAGTACGGCTCCGGGGTGGTGGTTGGCAATTCTTCTCTGGTGATGGAGGACTGTCTGGTGGAGGGCAATACTGCAGCCTCGGGCTATGGGGGGGGTTCGTTCCGTAGGTGTGGGGTTGCGGGGTCGGGTTCGTGTGTGATCTCACTGGACGGGTGTACCGTGAGGAACAACACCTTCGGCAGTTGTCCGCCTCCAGGCCCACTTGGCTGCGCTCCTCAGCTGGCTGGTGTGAGCAATATTTTCGGCGGAGAGTTGAGCTTGCAAGACACGGTGGTGTGTGGCAACGAAGGTGCCGATGGACCAACGGAGCAGATTTTTACGTACGTCGGCATTTTTACCGACAACGGCGGCAACACAATTTCCCAGTCGTGTCCGCAGGATTGTCCTGGTGACTTCGATGGAAATGGAGTGGTCGGCTTTTCTGACCTCACGACCGTGATCTCTTCATGGGGTGACCCGTATGAGACTTCTGATTTGCTTCTGGTGCTGTCCAAATGGGATGAATCTTGCCCTTAAGGCTGTGCCGCCCGTTGACTTGCCAAGAATTGATCAAAGTCTTGTGTGGTGCACAAAGAGCAACCGTATCGACCAGTGGTCGCGTGATGAAATACGCCGATCACGGCAGTAACTTCCAAAATTCTAAGGCCACTGCAGCCAAGGTAGACCTATTTGAAAGTCTGTGAACTGCGCGGGTATCCTTTGTACCTCTTGCTATGCGTATCTGTCTGCTCACCACTCAACATCTTGATGCCGATCCGTTCCCCGAAGACGATTGGCCATGTGACCCGCGACCTTTCATGCCCGAGGCCGATTGGTCTGTGGCGACGCTGACCGGAAAAGAGAATTCGGTCAAGCAGGTTGAGGCTCTCATTGACAGTGGAAAGTACGACTTGTTTTTTAACCTCTGCGATGGCGCTGCCGATCAAGATATTCCGGGTATTGAAGTCATCCATAAACTTGAGGAGCGACGGGTTCCGTACGCCGGCGCTTCCTCCGAGTGCTATGAGCCGACGCGGGTTGAAATGAAGGAGGCGTGCGCAAGAATTGGAATAGCCACGCCCAACTATGTGGTCGCCAAAACCTCAGAAGACGTCGAGCGGGCCGCTCAAGAGCTGAAGTTCCCACTTTTCGTTAAGCATCACAGCAGTTACGCGAGCGTTGACTTGAGCCGTCGATCTCGGGTCAAGTCGCCCGAGGGATTACGCATCCAAGCCAAAAAGATTATGTCCCGCCACGGTGCCGCTCTGATCGAGGAATACATTGACGGTACGGAATGCACGGTGCTGGTCGCGGAAAATCCTCTGGACCCGAACAGTCCTAAGACGTACGTTCCAGCGCAGTACCAGTTCCCTAAGGGGGAAAGCTTCAAACACTCTGATTTGAAATGGGTGGACTACGAAGGGCTTTCATCTTTTCCCGTGGAGGATGCAGCCCTGTCTTCACGCTTGCGTGATGAGTGTGCACGCTTCTTCGTTGCCCTCAAAGCGGCCAGCTTTGCTCGTTGCGACATCCGAGTCGACCGATCAGGGAAGCCGTATATGCTCGAAATCAATCCAAACTGCGGGGTCTATTACCCGCCCAAGGATTATGGAAGTGCTGACATTTGCCTCTCTCTTGATCCCGAAGGTCATGCCGGCTTTACCAGGCAGCTGGTTGCGGCCGCCCTTGGAAGGCACGCGAGACTCATGGCGACCAATTCTCCAGCAATGGATTGATACCCACGTATCTGGTCAAGTCTGGAGTTGTCGGGGTCAATTCAACTGCTGGCCCAAGAAGTCTTCACTCGCATTCAATGAGAAGTATGCCGCTGCCACTGTTGCCATTTTCCCAGCCGCCAACCCGGATGAGATACTGCTGGCCTTGCTGAACCGCACACGTGAGTTCAGAGGTGAAGTCGTCGCAATCGTCGTTGTCTCCATTGCAGCCGATCTGGACCTTGTTCAGGCAGTTTCCTTCATAAACCACCAGGTCGGTGTCGAAGGAAGCACTGTTGCAGGTGCTCAGTCGAAGTGTCCCGGTGCAAACCGCCTCATATGAGAACCAGATATCGGAAAACATTTCACCCAAGTACGTGTTTGGGCACAGGGAGTCGTTGTAGCCATCATTGCTTGAACTGGCTTCGGTTGTCGAGAATGCGACTTCACCGTTTGCGACTGATATGGCGTCCACACATTCATCGTTGAAGTTTTGAGTGCAATCGATATTGGAGCATTCGGTTTGATCTCCCCGGAACGAACCACCAATATTGCTGCACTCGGACTCTAAAAGTTCTTCGCACACTGTTCCTTCAACGCAGCACACGCCAAATGGTGGGCAGCCTGGGAATGTGCACGAAGTCTCTTCCGAGAACCAGTTGCCGCCAAGATTTGCGCATTCGACACTTGTGACCAATGAACATGCTCCGTTTGAAGAACAGCATGCACCTTGTGGTTCACACACTTCACCCCATGAACTCAATACCCCGATTAAATCAGAAATGCCATAGGGGCTTCCCCATCCTGAGAGCACCGTGAGGATGTCCATATTGTTGATGGTGTTGTCTTCATTGACATCTGATTGAAGACAGGGGCCAGAGGTCACATCGTTGAAAAATTTCCAAACTTCAAGCGTCGCGCTGATGTCACGGTTTCCCGATTGACCCGGCCAGTCATGGCCGCCACCAATGACCAGGTAGTAATTGAGAAGTTGTTCTGTTTCGAGCGATCGGTTTGTTTCCAGTCGGACAATGCTTCCGTCATTGGGATCGATGTTGGGGAGATTGACAGACTCTGACTCCGTGGTGCCCAAAATGGTTCTCCAAAGTTCCATGGTGTCAGGTATGGAGTGGTAGGGGCCCCAGCCTCCGGTGTTGTTCAAATCGCCGTTGTACAGGGTGACGTTGTCAGAGGTGCCATTCAGGCTCAGCATCGGTTTTGGCGAAGTTGGCGCACATTCTTGAAACAGTGGGTCAAGCATCATGCCAACGATTGGCGCGAAGGCGGCAAAGCTTTCTGATTCTCGGCAAGCAAGTTGAAAGCACATTTCGGCCCCGTTTGAGAACCCAGTCACAAACGTTCGATCGGGATCAAAGCCGTGAAGTGATTGCAAGTGTTCGGCCAGTGCAACCACAAAACCATCGTCGTCAATATCAAACTGGGGATGAAAGTCATAGTCCACATCCCAAAACCTGTTCCCTGATTGATCAAAAGTTCCATTGGGGCAGGCAATCGCGAATCCTTGCTCGTTGGCAAGCTCAACCCACCCGTAGTTCGAAATCATGTCGTTGTTGTTTCCGGAGTACCCATGAAGGGCCAGTACCAGTGGGGCGTTGTCCTTGATGCCATTGGGAATATGAATTCGGTACTGTCGGTTTAGACCATCATGTTGAAACGGGATGTTTTGACCGTGCAGACTGGTCGACAGAAAAAGAAGGAACGCCCCAACAAGTGTGTTTCGCATTGGTCCAACGTAACGGCATTTTCGGACTTGCCCATCAAAATGACATCAACCCAGTGTNAAAGGGGATAAATCGTCCGAACCCNAGTCGTACCGAGGGGTTAAGGGTGTATTTACTGGGCGTGACTGTTACCTTGGCATGAGCCCATGTCGNCTGCCAATGAGGCCGCATGGGGAGCCATAACGCCTCGTGACANTTTCGATGTTGGATGTTTTTATGCCCTTTTGTTTCAAGATATTCACCATNTNCCTTGCCCTCATGAGTGCCTCGCAACTTGTTGAGGCGAGTGGCCCTCCCCGAGATAGGCCGACCATCGAGGTCAGCGGGGGAACTCGACAGTTNTTGAGCGACAAGCAGACNCTCCTTCGAGGTGTCTCTTTGTCTTGGGATGGGGGGGATCCATACGGAACCCAATCGAAAGTCATTCCAACTTTTGACCAACTCCAGGGTGTGTCCAAAGACTTCGGCTTAAATGCCATCCACTTGTATCTCGAGGGCAATGCTTCGCAGAATCCAAATTCTGTAGGTGTCAATCTTGCCGATGCAGACACGTTGGTCGCTCTTACGAGGGACGCGGGCCTNTATTTGATTTTGACCATCGGATGCAACGGTGAAAACGGTTCCATTTACAGCATGGATTTTGCCCGCGACTTCTGGTCCNTGTATGCATCACGTTACAAGGACGAAACCCACGTCATCTTTGAGGCCCACAACGAACCCGCGTTGTACACCCCAAATCAGTGGTCCATTCAAGACTGGGACCGACAGATTGACCTCTATCACCACATTCGTGATCAGGCGCCAGAGTCCCTGATTCTCCTGTGTTCCTTTATGGGTTTTTCGGGAAGCCCATTGTTTGGTATCGAATACCTCGAAGCCAACGGTGTGGTGTGGGACAATTGTGCGATTGCGCACCACGGGTACGAAAGCAAGTCTGGTATTGAAGATGCCATATCGCTTGTCCAATCTGATTTGAACAACCCAGCGCTGCTTTGCACCGAATTCTGGCCCGGTGACACCGAAGGTCAGGGCTACAACAGCATGTACGAGAGCCATCTGAATGGGTGGATGCAGTTTCAGTGGCTGGGGGCTCAAGATGCAGACCTGGATTTGTTTCGGGCCAAGATGACGCAAGCGGGAACGATTTGGACACCCGACGCTCCAGAAGCCATGTGGCCCGCGCAAGGTGCACCAGACTTTCCAAACGAGGATGAAGAATTTGGCCTGTACCAACGGAATGCGGAACGCTTTGTTCGGATCAGTCCAACCAATTTTTCTGAGCTGACGGTGGACTTGCCGCTGTACACCGGAGGTGCCTCGAATGATGGGTTCTTCATCGAACGTCTTGACGGTCCGTATTGCCGCCTTCGTTTGCCAGGAAACGCGTATTTTGAAGTGCAGGATGAGAGCACCAGCCTGAGTGTGGGCACCGCTGATCCTCAACAAGCCGCGGTGTTCGAGTGGATCCAACGGCCAAACGGGGACGTGGTTTTGCGCTCCGTCGCTCAAAGCGGACATCTCGTGCGTTGGCAACCTGGTACCGATCGGCTGTATGCCGATGGNGATGATGGTTCAGATCCCGCATCACACTTTGTCGTTGTTCGCACGCCAGGTGTGGTCCCTGATCCGGTGATTGGCTTTCCTTATCGCGGTGTGCCCGCGCAGCTCCCGGGTCGGTGGGAAGCGGAGGACTTTGATCTTGGGGGCGCTGGGATCAGCTTTGCCGACCAAGATTTTTCCAACAACGGTGGCGCGTATCGACCCCTTGAAGCGGTGGATATTGAAGCCACGTCTGATCAAGGCGGCGGATTCAATATTGGTTGGATTGAAGCGAATGAGTGGACGTCGTACACCATCGAAAATCCCTACGAGAATGAGATCACTGGCGTGATTCGAGTTCGGGTGGCCACCAATCAAGGCGGGGCCACCATGGGTTTGACCTTCGATGGCAATGACCCGTTGGGGAATATTGTGCTGCCTTTTACTGGGGGG
>PAFA01000091.1 GCA_002700845.1 Phycisphaerae bacterium
AGGGCAATGCCTGGTTGGCGATGAAGCGCGTATGGGATGAGGCGTTGTCCTTGCTGATCCCTAAGACCTGAATTCCATGGTCTTTAAAGGAGGACCAGCGATCTCTGAAGTTGCAGGCCTCTTTCGTGCAACCAGGGGTGGCGTCTTTGGGATAGAAATAGATCACCACGCGCTGCCCCCGCAAGGAGGACAGCTGCACGGGCTCTCCGTTTTGGTCAGGAAGTGTGAAATCAGGCGCGAGATCGCCGATCTGCAAAGTCATGGAGGAAAGCTTCAACCGGAGCGGAAGCGTAACCGTGATGTGGCTTGGGCCGGCTTTCTCAACAGATCCTTGCGTGTCGGATCAGGAACAAGCCTGGGCCTGCAACTTGAGCCAGACCGGTCAGAGGCGTTTCCTTGGCTCCCGTGCCTGGATGCGTTCCTGCCTGAGTGATTTGTGGGGAGTGCCGGCGCAGCAGATCCCTTTGCATGCGCCCCCGGGCATGCCTCCAGCTCTCATCTCAGGTTGGGGATTTGTAAGCCTTAGCCACAGCAAGGGATCTGCGTTGATGGCCTGGTCTTCCGCCCCCGTCGGGGTTGATTTAGAGCGAATGGATCGTCCGTTTGCTTCTGAAGCGCTGATGAGTCGTTACTACGCATCGAGCGAGCAGCGTCGTCTTAGAAGCCTTCCCAAGCACGCGTTTCATCAGGCCGTTTTGGAGCACTGGCTGATCAAGGAAGCTGCCATTAAGTGGCAACAGGGATCTTTGGCTCAGGATCTATCGCACTGGGTTGTCGCAGCCGATGGGCTGAGTGCAAGCCACCAGGGCAGAGCTGTTCAGGTGTCGGCGCACTGTCGCCAACTAGGGCCATGGGGCATGGCGATCGTGTCAGCTTGCGAACAGAACTTGAGTGGAGCAAGAGTCTGCTTAGGTTGAAATCTCAATCGGGATCGAGATCCTCGTTGGCGTGACTCAATCTTGGATGCGATCTGTGCCCACCGTGCTGTCCGCATTGCTGTTGGGGGGGCCTTGGCCTGATCGCTACCAGTCAAACCCAGGTGGTCTCTCCAGGTGCTGCGAGTCTCCCAACGGATACGCGTCTTATTGAGCAGCTCGATGATCAAGAGGCAACCTTGCATCAATGTCGACAAGCCGAATCGTTACTTAGGCGTTTGTTCGCGGCCAGCTCGCCAGTTTTTACTGGGGACAATTTGCTTCATCACTGGTTGATCTTGGTTTGAGCAGCGATGAAAGCGTGGAGGTTCGCGTTGAAACGAATGCAAGCAGTACGCGCCTATGGCTGACCCCCAAGCGTGGGATTGAAAGCTACGTTGCGATCGTGCATTTCAATGGCTTCAAGCTTGTACGCGTTCAATGTCGAGGCCTAACACCTGTTTCAACTGAGCAGAGATCTGCGGTTTGCTCCGAAGGATGGAGGGCGTTTGAGATCCCAGAGGTCTGAGTTTTGAACCCTATAAAGCGCTGTTAGGGCGAGAGTCTTGAGTCTCGTTTTGATACCTCTAGTGGGTTGGTCCCATTAGTGCGTGTTATGGACAGTTTCTTGTACTGGACCCACCGTTTTTGTTGGCATTTCATTTTCCTATGACTAAGTTTTAATTGATGTCTATATCTCCATCTTCCGTGTTCACACGTCTTGCAGCTGGCGTTCTTGCCGCCGCTTCTCTTACAACTCTGGCTGTTTCAGCCGAAGCCGCCAAGCTCCCTGTGCGCTGGAAAACCGGTGGTGCTGTTTGGTCCACTAAGTCTTCAGCTTTCAAAACCTTCTTCGCTGACGGTGAAATCACCGATCGCGGCCTCCAAGGTGGAATCAACAACTCCGGTTGGACTGCAGAAGAAATCCAAGAAGGCATGACTCGCTCCTACGAGGTTGACCTCGTGGGTGTTTCACGCTTCCTGTATTCCAGCGATGGCGTTGCTTTCTTGAAGGATCAGACCAAGAGCTACTACCCCTACTGGATGAAGCAAAAGACAGCCGTTGTTGCTCTTCGCTCCGCCATCATTCTTGATGCTGCTGACGGCCAGATCTCTTCTGCCGGCATCCTGAATGGTCTCCCCGTTAACTTCGCTCTTGCTGATAACGGTTCTTCTGATGGTTCCCAGAACGTCTGTAAGGCTGGTCTTGACGGTGCCCAGGCCACTTCCCTGATGTCTTGGTACGTCTTCCTTCCTGCTTGTGTGCAAGCCAAGCAGATTCTTCCTGCTGCTCCCGCTCCTCGCGCTGCTGCTCCCATGGCAGCTCCTGTCCGCGGCCTCTGGTGATCGATTGGCTTCGGCCATTTCAAGCCTCGGCAATGCCGGGGCTTTTTTTATGGCTGGCCGCTACGAGGAAGGCATCGTGCAGTCCAGTCGCTGATGGATCAGGGGTTGTGGAAGTTGCCCTCCCCGTTTTGTTTGCAGGAGCTGCTGCAGTGTGCTGAGTACAACCTCTGGTTGTCTGCAGCGATTGATCAGAGATCGATAAGGACGGTCCTCTCCCAGCCAGCGTTTCAACAGGCGTTCGTCAATAGGGAGTGACAGAGATTCCTGCCACTGCTCTGTGATCACTGAGGTTGAGAGGTTTTTGAGCTGCTGCCGGACGAGCTGATCAAGCTGCTGGGTGAGAAGCCACTGTTGTTCCTTCTCGATGAGTTCCGAAAGGACTTCGCTGGACCCAGGGCCAGGGCATTGCTCTGAGAGCGCTGCCGCTGGACCGATGGCTGTTTGGCTGAGCAGGACGTGCAGCTGAGCTCCAGGTGACAGCTTCAATTGGAGTTGCGGCCAAAACGTTGGAGATTCGATCCAAGCGCGATCATCACTGCTGAATCGACCTCCCACGACTTCGAATTGCCAGTCTTGAGGAAGCCCCTGCAATGCCTTGAATCCTCCTGTGAGGAGGTTGGGACGATGGAGTGGATCCAATAGATCCACCTGTGCTTCAAGTCGGGCGCGTTCTTCAGCGCTGCTGCACAGGATTGTGACGCTCCCCTCCTGCACCGCATTCAGGGGACCCAGGGCCCATAGCAGGGATCGTCCCCCGAGCACCAGCACCCGGTCGGTGCGTTGAAAGTTCACTGCTGTCCAGAGTCGCTGCTGCAGATCTTGTAAACGCTCATCGTTTTGGGCGAGCTGTCGATGCAGCCAGCGCTCCATTTCAGGTAGGTCTGGACCACTACTGAGGAGTAGGGGATGGGTTTGGGCCGTCTCTGCTGCGACGGCGAGCTGGGCAG
Organism: Phycisphaerae bacterium; assembly: GCA_002700845.1. Lineage (GTDB taxonomy): Bacteria > Planctomycetota > Phycisphaerae > Phycisphaerales > SM1A02 > UBA8653. Next base: position 3,209 of record PAFA01000091.1, read on the forward strand.
CCCGACGTTCGAGCATCCTTCCTCGCCGTTCCCCCTCCCAGCCTTGCTTGCTCGGTGTCCAAAAGACCTCCCCCTGCAGCGCATCGGGAAGGTAATTCTGTGCGATCCAATGCTCTTTGTAGGCGTGGGGGTAGCGATACCCCTTTCCGTCGCCGAAGGCTTCACCATCGCGATGGGCATCGCGGAGGTGGCTTGGCACCGTCTGGTTCTGTGTACTGCGCACAAGGCGGATCGCTTCGAATAGTCCCATCGTGCTGTTGCTTTTCTCGGCGCAGGCCAGGTAAAGGGCTGCCTGGGCAAGCGGGTAAAGCCCTTCTGGCAGGCCGATGCGTTCGAAGGCGGCTGCACAGGCTTCCACGACGACCACAGCCTGGGGGTCGGCTAGCCCGATGTCCTCTCCCGCTAAAATCAACATCCGTCGAAAGATGAACCTTGGGTTTTCCCCTGCTTCCAACATTCGCGCCAGCCAAAACAGGGCTGCATCCGCATCGGAGCCCCGAAGGGATTTGATGAAGGCGCTAATCGTGTCGAAGTGGGCATCTCCTTGTTTGTCGTAGAGCACCGCTCGCTCTTGAATCGACTCCTCGGCGATGGTCAAATCGATCTCAATCGTGGCGTCTGGATCGGAAGGCGTTGAGCTTTCCACCGCCAGCTCGAGGGCATTGAGAAGACTGCGCGCGTCACCGTTGGCCACATCCACCATGTGGGCTTCAGCATCGGGAGTGATCGTGATCGAACGATTGCCATAGCCCCGCTCTTTGTCGTGAAGGGCGCGATGGAGCAATTGACGGAGATCTTTGGCTTCGAGGCTTTGCAGTCGAAACAGGCGCGAACGACTCACAAGCGCTTTGTTGACTTCGAAGTAAGGGTTTTCAGTGGTGGCACCGATCAGGGTGAGAGTGCCGTTCTCGACCCAAGGAAGCAGCGCATCCTGTTGCGCACTGTTGAAGCGATGGACTTCATCGATGAACAGGATGGTGCGCAAGCCATGTTTCTCCAAGCGTTCCTTGGCGGCGTCTACTTGCTCACGAAGGTCCTTTACGCCGGCCAGAACAGCATTCAGGCTGCTGAACTGCGCACGGGTGTGAGTGGCAATGATTCTTGCCAGGGTTGTTTTCCCGACGCCAGGCGGTCCGTGCAGGATCAGATTGCCCACACGGTCTGCGGTGATCGCCCGGCGCAGCAAACGGCCTTCGGCGAGGATCGCGTTTTGGCCCTCAAATTCCTCGAGTGATGTGGGCCTTAAACGGTCAGCCAAGGGCGCCTGACGCCGTCTTAGCTGGTTGCCGTGGTGGCTGAATAGATCTTCAACCAACCGACCAATCTCCCTTGAATGGCCTTCGTGTATGGATTCTTGCCTGATCCGAACCAAAACTGGGTGCAAGTTCGTACATAATTCGATCGTTCGTCACAGAATTTGTGCTGCGTTTTCGTCCACTGCTGCCTGTGCTGTTGACAGCGATTTCCGTCAGTGCTTGTGGAAACTCTGGGGAAAGAAGGCCAGCGTTGCCGGTCCAGCAAGCCTCTGTTCTCGAAGCCCCTTTTACAGACGACATTGATACTGTCAGCACCCTTGAGGCCTATGAGCTTGTCGAGTTGGCTGCACAAACATCTGGCCGTGTCACGCAGCTCAAGATGAGCCAAGGGGATCAAATTAACCCTGGTCAGTTATTGGTGGTTCTTGATCAAGCTCAGCAGCGTGCAGCGTTGGCCGAGCAACGGGCGAAGACTGCAACTGCCAAGATCGATTGGGAGCGTGAAGAATACCTAGCAAAAGTAGGTGCAGCTTCTCTTCGTCAACGTGATTCCTACCGCACGCGATACATCGCCGCCGTTGAAAACGTGAAGGCTCTAGAGGCCACGCTGAGCTACAGCAATTTACGTTCGCCAATCGCCGGCACTGTGGCGAATGTACAAGTGAAAATTGGCGATGTAGTGGAACAGAATCAACCATTTACGAGCGTGGTTCAGAACAACACTCTTGAAGCAATGGTTGAGGTTCCCGCAGTCTACGGAGATCGGCTTGCCCTAGGGCAGCCTGTAATTCTTACGGCCCCTGGTAATCCAAAGCCACTGGCTATTAGCAAAATTGTGTCGATTGATCCTCAGGTAAATCCTCAAACACAGGGGTTGTTAGTGAAAGCCCTGTTCGAAAATACTGACGGTGCACTCCGAAGTGGCCAGCGNATTCGAACTCGGGTTCAATTGCAGACGATGCAGCAATTATCTGTGCCCTTTGCCTCGGTGACACAGACCTCAGGTCAGAGTTTTGTTTTTCGTATTGGCAGCTTTGATGAGTTGAAAGCCAACCCAGGTAAAACTGATATCGAGAGGATTAGTTTGGGTATTAGGAAAGGTGTTTTGCCGGAAAACACCCTTTTTGCATTACAAACTCCAGTAGTCATTGGTGCTCTTCAGAACAATCGCTATCCAGTCACTGAGGGGCTGAAGCTCAACCAAAAGGTTATTACTACCAATCTTCTTAACCTCAAGCATGGGATGCCGATTCAGCTGAAAACCCAGCGAGCAGGCGAGAAACCTGCTGCAGCGCAGAAGTGAGGCTGAGANATGTCTGCCTCTAATAATTTCATCAGTCGGCCTGTCCTCAGTACCGTTTGCAGCCTTCTCATTGTGATTGTGGGATTGATTTCAATCCCAATTTTGCCGATTGAAAATCTCCCCGATATTGCTCCTCCAACCGTCAAAGTTCAGGCAACCTATGTGGGTGCTGATGCAATTTCTGTTGAGCAGGGTGTCACCTCCGTGCTCGAACAGCAGATCAATGGGGTTGAGAATATGGATTTTATCAGCTCAAATAGCTCTTCGGATGGGGTGAGTTCGATCTCAGTGTCATTCAACAGTGGCACCGATGGCAATATCAATCAGGTGAATGTGCAGAACCGCGTTTCCCTTGCGGAACCCCAGCTGCCAGAGGAGGTAAAAAAGGCTGGTGTCACAGTTAATAAGGCCTCGAACTCGATTCTTCTTGTTTATAACTTTGTTAATTCCGACCCCTCCAAAACGGAATACAGTGTTGAGACGATTAGCGGTTATCTAGACAAGAATCTTACCGACAACATCAAGCGAGTTCCAGGCGTTGGAGAAGTTACGTATTTCGGTAATCGAAAGGTGGCATTTCGCCTCTGGGTAGATCCGGACAAGCTCGCGGCCTATGAACTGACCTCAACCGATGTGGTGACTCAGCTCAATAGCCAGAGCCGTCTTGTGCCCGCAGGAAAGGTGGGTGGCTCTCCAGCTCCTGAAGGACAAGAATTTACGTTCACTGTCCAACTGCAGGGTCGCCTGACTACTGAGCAGGAGTTTGAGAATATTGTTTTAAAGACGACAGATGACGGTGGTCTGATCAAACTTCGAGACGTCGGTCGAGTCAGCTTGGGGGGAGACACCTACGGCGTTGATGCGATTGACCTCAAAGGCACTCCTTCTGTTGGTGTCGCGATTTATCAGTTGTCTGGCAGTAATGCCATTCAAGTTTCCGACGGTGTAAAGGAGGTGATCGAAAAGTTCGAACAGAGCCTCCCTGTTGGTCTGGAAACTCAGGTCATTTATGACACGACTGACTTCATTAATCAGTCGATCAAGGGCGTTACCAATTCCTTACGGGATGCGGTGATTCTTGTGGTGCTCATTCTCTTCCTGTTTTTGCAGAACTGGAAGGCCACTCTTGTGCCGGCAATCGCCATTCCAGTGGCACTGATCGGAACCTTTGCTTTGGTGTTGGCCTTTGGGTTCTCGCTCAACCAGCTCACCTTGTTTGGTCTGGTTCTCGCTACCGGTCTTGTGGTGGATGACGCTATCACCGTTGTTGAAGANACCTCGGCCAAAAAAGCTGAGGGCATGACATCCGTTCAAGCGGCTATGGCCACCATGGATGAGTTGTTCAGCGCCGTGATCGCAACTTCATTGGTGAAAATGGCGGTGTTCTTGCCGGTGCTGTTCTTCCCTGGCGCTACGGGAACCATTTACAAGCAGTTCGCCGCAACGATCCTCTTTTCAATTGGCATCTCCACCTTCAACGCCCTTACCTTCTCGCCAATGCTGGCGGCGTTACTGCTAGAGCAAGACACCAAGGAGTTGAGCAAACAGCAATACGCAACCGCTGGAGCTTGTTTTGGTTTTGCTTATGGCTTGCTGAGTGCTGGCGATGGAGCAGCAATGGTGCTTGTTCCTGCTGTTATCGGTGCCTTGATTGGTTTCATTGCCATGAAGGTCTCATCGATTCCTTTGAGGATGCCCGGTGCTGTTGGAGGTGCCGTAGTGGGTTTGATTCTCGTTGGAGTAACGAATCTCATTCCAGTGATTTTGTTTACGGCTATCGGTCTTGGTGTTGGCTGGTTTGTTCCAGAGATCTTCACTAATTTCAACCGCTTTTACGCAGGTTTTGAGAAGCGTTATTCGAAACTTCTTGATCAGGTTCTCAAGGCTAGACCCATTGTGATGGCAGCACTGGCCGCTGGAATTCTGCTCACTGGTTTTGCCTTTACGCGCATTCCCGGTGGCTTTGTTCCGATCGAAGATCAGGGGTATGCAATTGGGGTTGTGCAAGCTCCAGATGGTGTTTCCAACCAAACCACGCTTGAGATCAACCGCAAAGTGGCCGAGGTTCTGCGCAGCGAAGACGACATCAAGGCCGCAGCATTATTCAGTGGAGCCAGTCTTGATGGCAGTGCTCCCAATAAGGGTTTGTTCTTTTTTGGCACCAAGCACTGGGACGAGCGCCAGGGCAGTGAACACACCATGGCAGCAATTGTGGAGCGTCTCAATAAAAAGCTGCTCATGGCCGTGGATGGGGGCAGGGTGTTCGTTGTTGAACCTCCTGCCATCCCTGGATATGGAGTTGGTGGTGGTTTTGAGTTCCAGCTGCTGGACCAGAGCAGCGGTGCTTTTGGTCTCAACCAGTTCTTTGGCTTTGCTGGGCAGATCGTTCAGGCCGGTAACGCCAATCCATTCCTCAGTCGGGTGCGTACTTTGTTCACCCCTGAGGCTCCTCAGGTTGAGGTCAAGGTTGATCGCGAAAAGATGGCTTCCCTCGGTGTCGACTTCGGCTCAGCGATGCAGATCTTCAGCATCAACTTCGGAGGCAGTTACGTCACCGACACGTTCCAGGAAGGAAAAGTGCGTCGGGTCTATGTGCAGGCGGATGACTCCAGTCGATCCAGCCCAGAGCAGCTCTCTTCCATCTATGTCAAAAATACGAAAGGAGAGCAGATTTCTCTGGCGGAGTTCTTCACGGTTAAACCCACAACTGGCCCAAGTGTGATATCCCACTTCAACCTCTATCGCTCTATCAAGATCGAGGGTTCCCCTGCTGAAGGCAAGAGCTCCGGACAGGCGATCAGCGCGATGAAGACGATCTTCACCAATGGTAATTTCCCAAATCTTGACTTCGACTGGACTGGGATCTCCCGTGAGGAGGTAAAAGCAGGCTCGCTCGCTGTGGTGATCTTTGCTCTCGGAATTCTGGCGGTGTTCCTCGTCTTATCTGCGCAATACGAGAGTTACTCCGATCCGATCATCATCCTGCTCACGGTGCCCACGGCTCTGCTTGGAGCTCTTGTGTTCCTGGCAGCAGCCGGTCAGGTGCTCAATATCTACGCTCAAGTCGGTTTGGTGATGCTGATCGGTCTGGCAGGAGGCAATGCCATCCTCATCGTTGACCTTGCCAATCAGAAGATGGGAGAGGGGGCATCAGCTTTAGACGCTGCTCGATTTGCAGCTAAGTCTCGTCTTCGGCCGATTTTGATGACNGCAATTTCCTCTTTAACAGGATTTTTGCCTTTAATGCTGGCGACCGGCGCCGGTGCTCAAAGTCAGTCTTCCCTTGGTTTGGTTGTTTTTGGTGGCTTGTTAGTGGCGACGTTCCTTTCAACGCTGGTTGTTCCAGTCTTTTACGTGGTGATGAAGTCGCTTCTTGGTCAGGCTGATGGCAAATCCTCTATTGATCCTCAACTGAACTGATGGGATCACGTTCTCCATCGCCCATAAAGAAATCACCGACTCAATCGTTCAGCGGTTCCAGAGTGTTGATAGCGATTGCAATCGGCATCTTGATCGGCAGCGCTCTTGCTTATTTCTTGAAGGTTTTAATTGAGAACACACCGGCTGAGATTGATCTCAGAAGGATGCGATTGTTCTACTTAATGGTGATTACATCATCTGGGCTCGCA
>PAFA01000092.1 GCA_002700845.1 Phycisphaerae bacterium
TAATTAGAGGCAAGTACATTTAATTTTGATCATAAAAGGTCACTATTGTCCAACCCCGACCCATGAGTAGGGCTAAGTTTTGCCAACGATAGGCCTGTTATCTGAACCATCTCGTTCAGTAATCCAGTAATACCCACCAGTGATGTCAATTTTCATCGTGCCAGACATTCCGAGTCGGGTACTAGAACTGCCGCTAATTTGCCATCTACCAGTTTGATCCGCATCAATCCCCGCCTCTGCAGCAGCGTGGCGTATGACCCGTTTTCCTTCATCGATTGAAGAGGCCCAGCACTTAACAGTCCCCCAAGTTGCTCCACGATGTTGGACGATGACGGGACCGGCGCTGAAGACAAAGTCCTTCCAGTGGTCGATGAGTCCATCGAGTCCGATGCCACTGATTGACCGATACCGCAAGCGCTTACGAAGGCAAGACTTGCCACCAGGAGACACTTGTTCAGAACGGAACGAGATAGTACGGAAGTCACCTTCTGGGGCAGGAGGTTCGCAAATGGGTTGTTTGAAATCTTTTTGACCTTGCAGTAATGGGACGAGGGCATCGAGTCGGGTAAGGATTGCGTCATTAATTGGCAAGTCGGGGATGACCTCTTCTACAGCTTGTGAGATCGGCTCGCCAGAGGAGTCAGTTTCACAAACAGAGACGAGACGATAAGTAGCACCGGAATAAGGAGCATCAAATAAGTCACTAAGAGCGTTAGCGAGGCCAGCACCTAAAACACCGGCAGCGATCTCACGTAGGAATTCAGCCCAAGGATTTTCCTCATCACCATCCCAAGTGGGATCCCAAGGGCCGACAAATGGCGGTTCGCCAGGGCCCCCAGGATTACCCGTATAGATAACAGGTTCAAAATTGCATCCACCGATTACGCCACCACCCTCAGCACGCAAGACCTCAGGTCCAGCTTCAATCTTGAATACAGGGCTTACATGGCCTTGTTCATCAGTCGAAAGACCTTTCCAATTGACGATCAGAGTGCATCCATCCTCTGGATCGGTATAGGTCGTAGGCGGAATGTCGGGATCAGTGCCTCCAGGGGTATCAGGCACCTTGCAAGTCGGGTCGCCTTCAAATCGTTGTACAAATTCAGCAGTGTTATCAAGACCCAAAGCAAGGATTAATTCAGTCCTGTATGCGGCACCTTCAGGCGTTGTTCCCCGGAAGTCATAGACATCCCTGAAAGTGCCAATTGGATCAGTTTCACGACGTGTGAACTCAAATTTAGTAATGACATCAACGCTTGCAGTGACGTTTGTCTCAATGCCATTGCTGATAGTCACGATGTAGGTCGGGGACTCTGCAATAGCGCAATAGGAGATAGGAGGCCCTGAAGGATCCGGCCCAGGGGCCTCAGGATCCCAATTGCATCCCGCTGCTGATGTCATTAGTGCTGCAGCACCCAAAGAAATGGGTACTACCCCTGCACCACCGAAAACTAAGGAGACTGCGCCGGCACCTATCAAAGATTGGCCTGCGACCGTGAGACCTTCGCAAAGAGCAGCACCTGCCGCCTTATCTAATTTCTCTGTAAAGGCTGTCATGGCTGTCTATGGGCGTATAGCCCATTAAAGGAGGGCCGCAAGGCCCTCTCTATGGGAGCGTGCCCGCGCGCTCCAATAGGGGATCCCTGAACTTATCCCTATGGGATAAGAACAGAGCTCGCGCTAAATGATGGGGCTGCCCCGAGAGGGGGGAAGCTTTGTCTCGTGTCGCACTGCTCCGCTTCGGGGCTGCGCGTACGACTGACCAAGCTTACTCCCCCTGTCAAGGGGCTCAGAAGTCAATAACCTCTAAGCCTTCGCATCCTCTATCGCTTGAAGCTTGACCACTAGGAGCCGCCCTAGTGATGCGATCGAGTCCTCCATAGCCTGGAATTCGGGATCGAAGCCAAGCGACGTAGGCGTCAGTTGCGCGGTATATGTCGCCATGTTCTGAAGTCGTTGTTGTGTACGTCTCCAGAGGGGCCCGTCCTTCTGCAATGACTTCTTCGGTAGGGAAGGCCAGGCGCTCAAGTCGCTCATCTAATTTCCTGATCCCATGGATGGGCATCGGGGTGCCAGGAGGGGGCGTAGGTGGACCTGAGACGCGCCTGCAGTCTTTGGGTGCGAATCCATCGCCTATAGGCCTTGATTTCGCGTCGTCTCTTTTGAATGCGGGCGTAAAAGTTGAGCCGCGAGGTGAATTCCGGGAGATCAAGCATCTGCCCCCTTAAAGGCTTCGTAAGCCCAGCGAGGTGGGAGAAGCTCGCCATCACAGCCGAGCCTGTAACCCGCATCAATCAAGCAATTGATCGCATCGGACACCTCATAGGTCCGTTCATTAAGCGAAATCGGGTCATTGTTAGTGATTTGAGTCTCACTTTTGGACATTCGCGTCTCTGATGTAGACACAGGTACGCAAGGAAGCGGAATTCCCGCTATCCGGCTTATCTTCATGGTCCTTAGGCAAAGAAACGGTGAAATCACCGTGTCCAGACCTTATTTGCGTACCTGTCGAATCTCAAATAAGTCTCGAAATATCAATACGCGGAATCAATCCGAGTTAGGCCTATTTGCTCGTCATTTACGGCGACTACATACTTGCCACCGTTTGAAGTGAAGTAGAGTTCTCCGTCGCGCGTAATCCCAGCCTTACCGCCAGCGAACTTAATTCCTTCTTGCATTTCTACTTTGTATCTCGTGGTGAGAATGGATTCGTCGTCTAAATACCAGTTATTGGTTACCGCCTTTAGTTGCTCAGCAGTAACAGTTACAGGTAGGACAGCGTTGGTNGCGTTGACGGNAAAATCGACGTCGCCAACATCATATAAAACCCAAGNAGCACCAGCTGTGACTTGGCNGTAGATTAATAACGTGAANCCNGTTGTGGTTTTATCTGCNCTGAAGGTGTAACCGAGCCAGCCAGTGACAACGGCGTATTTATTAGTTGGCATAGGCGAGATAAATTCAACCTGATATGTGCCTGCTGAAAGCCTAGTAAACGATTTAATGTTGAAGCTTCCTGCGTCACTATTATCAGCACCCTCCTTGCCATCAAAGGCTCCCCAAGCATCTGTTCCTGTACTGCCTGTTGGTGGGAGTGCATTGCTAGAGAAGACGGCGAAATAAACTACTCCATCAACTTGGCCGTTTGAATTATTACTACCGAGTTGGAAACCAGTAGCCGTTTGAGTATCACTGTCCACCCAACAACCCAATTGATAACCACCCTGAGTGATTGAATAGTTTGCATCAGGCATCGGGGTGTTGAATGTTACCTGATACTTACCGGTTCCTACCTTTGAAGTAGTGCAGTTAAGTCCATTGGCAAGAGTTCCATCTGCATTGATTTTGCCCCAAGCACTAGCGCCGTCGTATTCAATAACTGGAGGTTGTGGAGTTTCTCCAGTGGTAGCAATAACGCGACCAGCTACATCTACTTGAACAGGTACAACTGCACCTTCTGAAGTAACACCAGACCAAATAACAGTCATAACTAGATAGCCAAATTAGCAAGAGCTTCTGCACTTAAGCGCCAAAGCAGAGTTCTGGCACCGTCTGTCACTGAGAATCCGACCGTTGCGCCACCNGCGGGTTCNGGGACATTGGCNGACACTCCTGTCTGAGCCTCAAAAGTGAGAGACCACGGATATCCGTTTTTGATCCANGCGAGNTTAAATGATCGTGGCTCGAAAGTGAGGCTCCCTGTCCTGACCANTGGAGACAATCCAACTCCAAGTCGTTGAACGGCACCCTCAGGCTCTGCGAAGGCTTTTGTTGTTCCAAGCTCATAACCAAAAGAGGACTGCCAACCAAGAATTCCATAAGACCAAGGCCAANNACCAGTTGGCTGGTTCTGAGTAATACGGACCCAAATCGTGTCATCACCTTCATTNAAAGAAACACTCCCAATGAGCACTTTTGTGTCATTAGGAGTGAAGGTATGNGNTCCCACNAGGGAGAANGTCATCNGCCNCCGCCGCNNTCTACNGCTGCGATGTCATAACTCGCNCTTGGCGAATAACACCGGAAAGCCATTTTGGCGTCGCCCACGAGGAAGGCGTGCAGATTAGTGAACGGTCCNGTGTACGTNAAGGCACGTTTNTCCACCCCGTCATCAAGGATGAATGGGTCGCCGGGTGTGGCGGCACCATTTCTACGGCCNGGATCGTAGAGAAACTCACGAGTGGAAGCAGTGACATTAGAAGGCTCAGGATCACCGGGATANCGGCGTCGGGTAAAAGCCTTGACGTTNGCAGTNTTGTTNNNCGCGCCNGCAGCGGAATCTGGAGGTAATTCCGTTNTNAGGAAGTANTTGATGTTGGCGNNTTCGGCGTAGATGGCGTTGCCTTCTAGGTCGTAAGTGTGCTTCTGAATAGTCATTAGGAACCTTTCTTGAATGGGCCGTATTTGGTGCCGCGTTCGCTACGGAAAACGACAGCCTTGGTTGAGTTAGCAACCAGGAAAACACCAAGAGCACTAAAAGGGCCCGCGACGCGGCCAGTCCAGGTGCCATCGGAACCATCCCAACTAAGNAAAGCAACATCACCAGCGGCNGCATTACTAGCCTGGCTAGTTGGCCATTGAGTGAATTCGTAAGAGAANCCTGTGACGNTTTCAGCAGGTTNACCAATNACACGAACACGAGANTGTGANTTNACTGTNACCTGCTTTGTTTCAGGTACAGGAGTNAANCCCTCGAAATTGTCGCCCAAAAGATTCTTGAGCGCACCCAAAGTCATGGTCAAAGATCCACCCGGATANTTCAGAGTGAAATCCTTTCCATCAGGATCGGAAGCCATTAATTAGAGGCAAGTACATTTAATTTTGANCATAAAGANGTCANNATTGTCCAACCCCGACCTNNNAGGTNGGNNTAAGTNTTNCCAACAATNGGNCNNTTATTTGAACCATCNCNANNNGTAATCCAGTAATACCCACCAGTGATGTCAACTTTCATCGTGCCGGGCATTCCGAGGCGGGNACTAGAACTGCCGCTAACTTCCCATCGACCAGTTTGATCCGCATNAATACCCGCCTCTGCAGCAGCGTGGCGTATGACCCGTTTTCCTTCATCGATTGAAGAGGCCCAGACTGTAATAGTNCCCCAAGTNGATCCACGGTGTTTGACNGTGACGGGACCGGCGGACCAGACNAANTCCTTCCAGTGGTCGATGAGNNCATCGAGTCCGATGCCACTGATTGACCNATACCGCAAGCGCTTACGAAGACAAGACTTCCCACCAGGAGANACTTGTTCAGAACGGAACGAGATCGTCCGGAATTCNCCTTGNAGTTTTNCAGGNGGGCAAANNGGTTGNTTGAANTCTTTTTGACCTTGCAGTANTGGGACGAGGGCATCGAGTCGGGTNAGGATTGCGTCATTAATTGGCAAGNCGGGNATGACCTCTTCTACAGCTTGTGAGATCGGCTCGCCAGATGAGTCCGTTTCACAAACAGAGACGAGACGATAAGTAGCACCGGAATAAGGAGCATCAAATAAACCACTAAGAGCGTTAGCGAGGCCAGCACCTAAAGCACCGGCAGCGATATCACGTAGAAAGTCAGCCCAGGGATTTTCATCATCACCATCCCAAGTGGGATCCCAAGGGCCGACGAATGGCGGTTCGCCAGGGCCCCCAGGATTACCCGTATAGATAACAGGTTCAAAATTGCAGCCACCGATTACGCCACCACCCTCAGCACGCAAGGTGTCAGGGCCAGCCTCAATCTTGAATACAGGGTTTAAGTGACCTGCTTCGTCAGTCGCAAGACCTTTCCAATTGACAATCAGCGTGCATCCGTCGTCCGGATCGGTATAGGTGGTAGGCGGAATATCAAGAGGAGGTTGCTGAGGACTAGGGACGATGCAAGTGGAATCACCAGTCCAAACCTGATCAACGGTGTAATCGTTACCTGAATCATCTACCCCAAAGAAGAAGCTTGTTCGCCCATTGACGCCGTTTTCATTGACCCAGAAGTAAGTGACAAGAGAAAGCTGATCGTTTGTACCAGGCAAGCCTGCAGGCTCCACGTCCTGAGCTGTGATCCGCGAAACGATTGGGGTGGAAGCTCCAAAATCCACTTCATCTTTAAGTCCAACTATTTGAAAAGGAGAACCACCCTCCCAGCAAATGTCTGGTCCTGGTAGCGGAGTTGCCTCTCCTTGGTCTGAGTCCCATGTACATCCGCCGTAGTACGCCATAAGTGCAGCAGTACCTAAAGCGACGGGTACTACCCCTGCTCCACCGAACACCAGTGAAACAGCTCCGGCACCTATCAGAGACTTCCCAGCGACCGTGAGACCTTCGCAAAGAGCAGCACCTGCCGCCTTATCTAATTTCTCTGTAAAGGCTGTCATGGCTGTCTATGGGCGTATAGCCCATTAAAGGAGGGCCGCAAGGCCCTCTATATGGGAGCGTGCTCGCGCGCTCCAATAGGGAATCCCTGAACTTATCCCTAAGGGATAAGAACAGGGCTCGCGCTAAGTATGGGAGTCGGAGGCTCGTTGGGCGCCCCTCGAGTCCTTGGGGGACTCTTCGACCCAACGAGTCTACACCCCCACGTCAAGCGGCCTTTTTCATTCGACCGTTGAGCCAGGCAGATTTTCCTCCTGGTGGCGTTGCTCCATCGCTTGAAGCTTGACCACTAGGAGACGCCCTAGTGATGCGATCGAGTCCTCCATAGCCTGGAATTCGGGATCGAATCCAAGCGACGTAGGCGTCAGTTGCGCGGTATATGTCGCCATGTTCTGAAGTCGTAGTTGTGTACGTCTCCAGAGGGGCCCGTCCTTCTGCAATGACTTCTTGGGTAGGGAAGGCCAAGCGTTCAAGTCGCTCATCTAGTTTCCTGATCCCATGGATGGGCGTCGGGGTGCCAGGAGGGGGCGTAGGTGGCCCTGAGACGCGCCTGCAGTCTTTGGGTGCGAATCCATCGCCTATAGGCCTTGATTTCGCGTCGTCTCTTTTGAATGCGGGCGTAAAAGTTGAGCCGCGAGGTGAATTCCGGGAGGTCAAGCATCTGCCCCCTTGAAGGCTTCATAAGCCCAGCGAGGTGGGAGAAGCTCGCCATCACAGCCGAGCCTGTAACCCGCATCGATCAAGCAATTGATCGCATCGGACACCTCATAGGTCCGTTCATTAAGCGAAATCGGGTCATTGTCAGTGAGTTGAGTCTCACTTTTGGACATTCGCGTCTCTGATGTAGACACAGGTACGCGAGGAAGCGGAATTCCCGCTATCCGGCTTATTTGCATGGTCTTTAGGCAATAGAACGGTGAAATCACCGTGTCCAGACCTTATTTGCGTACCTGCCGAATCTCAAATAAGTCTCGAAAGATCAATACGCGGAATCAATCCGAGTTAGACCTATTTGCTCATCGTTTACGGCGATTACATACTTCCCACCGTTTGAAGTGAAGTAGAGTTCTCCGTCGCGCGTTATGCCAGCCTTACCGCCAGCGAACTTAATTCCTTCTTGCATTTCTACCTTGTATCTCGTGGTGAGAATGCTTCCGTCGGCTTCCTCCAGGTACCAGTTATTAGTCACCGCATTTAGCTGCTCGGCAGTAATCGTGACAGGGAGAACAGCATTAGTGGCGTTGACACTAAAAGAGAAGGGGAAGTCAATTATCGTGGCAGAATTATTCAGCATCACAACACGGAAACCAGTTGTTGTCCTGAGTTCTGTTTGGAAGATCCCTGCACCATTATTCTCAGCACCCGCACCCATGACTGCATAATTAGCAGTAGGCATTGGAACAGAGAAAACTACGTCATACCTGCCAGTGGAAGCCCTGGTAACTGAAGCAACGTTAAAGCTTGCATCCAAAGTCCCATCACCTTGACAACTACCCCAGCTATCACTACCTGTTCCCCCCATCGGAGGCAGCGCGTTGGATGAAAAGACGGCAAAGGAAAAACCAGAGACATATGCCGAGCCACCTGCATTCCGGATATACGCCAGGAAACCATTGGCCGAAACATTTGAATAAGCAAAAGACCCACTTGCGTTGCCTATGTCTGCGGTTGCTCCTGTAATTGAATAATTTGCATTAGGCATTGGCGTTACGAACGAAATATATATACCTCCTTCAGATCCAGCAGCCGAACAATTAAGGCCTTCGACTAGATTCCCCTCATCATCAACGGTACCCCAAGCACTAGCGCCGTTGTATTCAATAACTGCAGGCCCTGGTGGTTCACCGGTGGTAGCAACAACGCGACCGGCTCCATCTACTTGAACAGGTACGACTGCACCTTCTGAAGTAACACCAGACCAAATAACAGTCATAACTAAATAGCCAAATTAGCGAGAGCTTCTGCACTTAAGCGCCAAAGGAGAGTTCTGGCACCGTCTGTCACTGAGAATCCGACCGTTGCGCCACCTGCGGGTTCCGGGACATTGGCGGACACTCCTGTCTGAGCCTCAAAAGTGAGAGACCACGGATATCCGTTTTTGATCCAGGCGAGGTTAAATGATCG
>PAFA01000093.1 GCA_002700845.1 Phycisphaerae bacterium
TCGGCGGTCCGGCAGACGGTCAGCCTTCGTTCGGCCGAATCGCGTCGAGAAACGCTTCGGCATTGGCCAGGTGTGCGTCACGCTTCTCCGGGGCCATCTTTCGCGCGGCGGCGCACATCATGGCCCAACGGGGGTTGCGAGCGAGTTCGTCCGAGTGATTGATGATCCAACGCCAGTAGAGGCCGTCCCAGACGTCCGTCCAGTCTCCCTTCGGATGATTGCTCATCTTTCGGATGTAGGAGGACCCGGAGAAGTACGGCTTGGTGGTGATGAGTCCGCCGTCTGCGTTCTGGCTCATCGCATAGACGTTGGGGACCATGACCCAGTCGTAGCTGTCGACGAACATCTCCATGAACCACCGGTAGATGGCGTCCGGATGGATCTCGCAGAGGAACATGAATCCACCGAGCACCATCAACCGCTCGATGTGGTGGCAGTACCCGGTCTTCAGGACCCTCGAGATCGCGTCATCGATCGGAGGGATCCCGGTGGTCGCGTCGTAGAACGACGACGGCATCGGCCGGTCATGGCCCCAGTGGTTCGTGGTTCGCATCCGGACCCCGAGATCCTCGTAACTGGCTCGCATGAACTCTCGCCAGCCGATCACCTGTCGGACGAAACCCTCGAGCGCATTGATGGGGACCTCGTTTTCTTCGGCATGGGCGAGCGTTTCACGCAGAACCTGTTCGGGCGTCAGGAGCCCGACGTTGAGCATCGGGGTCAGGACGCCATGCCAGAGCCAGTTCTCTCCCCGGACGATCGCATCCTCGTAATCACCGAAACGGCCCAGCCTCTGTTCCAGGAACGTCGCCAGCCACTCCGCCGCCCCGGCGTGCGACGTGGGGTAGACGAGTTCCGTGACGCTCCCCGGATTCGAGGAGTACCGCGTGGCCACGTGGGCCTGGGCCTCCGATTCGAAACGATCCGGCTCGATCGTCGGAATATCGGGAAGACTGGAAAGCATCGCCTTGGGAACCTTCTTGCGATTGTCCTCGTCGAAGCTCCACCGCCCCCCTTCAGGGTCGTCGCCATCCATGAGGACATCAAGACGTCGCCGCTGATGCTTGTAGAAGTCCGCCATGAACCATCGCTTCTTTCCTTCTCGGTACGCTCGATTCTCCGAGGGTTGGTTCAGGAACATCGGCGTCTGGATCACGCGGGCTTCAAGCCTCAACCGTTTCGCATGGCGTTCGATTCGCCGCCCGAGAAGATCATCATGAGGGTCGGCGAACGTGATGGAACGGATACCGGCCGCTTGAACCCGGCCGAGGTATTCGCCGAGAACATCAACGCCCACCTCGTGTTCCACGTATTCGACCGAGACCCCCGCCTCCTCGAGCGTCGCCTCGTAGCGTCGCATGGACGCCCGGTGCAACCACAATTTCTGCTGATGGAACAGTTCGGTGTGATGACGATCCCCGAAGAACAGGGAATCTTCGATCAAGGCGGCCCGATCCATGCCGCCATCCAGACCCGGATGGTTCTCGAAGAGCTGATGGGGGAATATCAGGAGCAGACTGGAATCGGACATCGGTGAAGGGACCCAGGATCCGCCCCGAGCCTCGGAGTACGAGGGACGGGACCTTTTCGGCGACATGGTAGTCACTGGTCTTCGTGAAAATCCGGAGACCGATTCACACGACCGGATCTGGAATCGACCGTTCCGCCTCCAACGCCTGATCCAGAGGCGCCTCGTCCGCCCGATTGGATCATTCGGGCCGTGGACCACGACGCCGCGAAACTCGGGCCATGCACTGATTTTCCGTCAACGGCCGGAGATCGGCGATGGCCTGCCGAGACCGGCCGACAGCGCCTCCAAGAAGCCTGATGTGGCTCGGTTTCGAATACGACTCCTGCCCATCACGATCTGGGGAGAACGCAGAAGGAGAGACGTGATCTCCTGCCGATCTCGGATCGTTCGAGGCTCGCCTTGATTCGAGAGCTGGATCTCCGACGGATCCCGGTTCGGGAGTTCGAGTTCACCGAAGATGATTCTCAAGCGGGATCGACCGGCCCCAGCTCACGCGGCCGATCAGATATCAGACCGAACGTTCCCGGACCGGCGTCCGACCGCGGAAGAAGGCGTTCTAGGATCCAAGTCCTCTATCCATTACCATGACGGCCACTTGCTCATCCACGGCGCGGAAACCAAATGAAACCCCCGCGAAGCCTACAGGTGCCTCCTCTTCCCGATCCCAGGTTCGACCGATCGACGGTGAGGACTTCCTCAGGACTACGGCCACATCGGGATCTCGGATGCCCTCAACAGACCCCCGCAGAAACGCCCACATCCAACACACCGCGTGACAGAAATGCGGTCCCGATCCTTCCGTACATCGAGAACGCGACGAACTTCCACCCCATCGCGACCCCCGGGCATTTTCAACCAGCCTCCGAAGCCACGGATTCTTCGACGACTTCACCGCCCCGAACCGATTGCATGCAGCCCGACCCGGATCATCCCTCATGAAGAACAAGAAGCTTCTCCTGATCGGCTGGGACGCCGCGGACTGGAAGGTCATCAACGAGCTGATCGCCGAGGGCAAGATGCCCACGCTGCAGCGGATGATCGAACAGGGCACCTCGGGAAACCTCCGAACCCTTCAGCCCCCACTCTCGCCGATGCTGTGGACCTCGATCGCCACCGGAAAACGCCCCTACAAGCACGGCATCTACGGGTTCACCGAACCGACTCCCACCGGAGACGCTGTCCAGCCGATGACCAACGTCTCGCGGTCCAGCAAGGCGGTCTGGAACATCCTCAACCAGCACGACAAACGCTCCTTGGTGGTCGGCTGGTGGCCGAGTCACCCCGCCGAGCCCATTCGCGGAACGATGGTCTCGGACTTCTTCCACAAGTCACCCAAGAAACCAGGCGATCCCTGGCCGCTGAGGGCGAATTGCGTCCATCCCCCCGAAAGGCTGAAGGAGATCGCCGAACTCCGGGTGCACCCGATGGAGATGCAGGCCGAGGACGTCCTGCCCTTCGTACCNGAAGGAGCCGACATCGACCAGACGGTCGACGGTCGACTCTCCTCCGTGATGAAGGTCACGGCGGAGTGCTCCTCGATCCACGCCGCCGCCACCCACCTGCTCGAGTCCGACCCCTGGGACTTCGCGGCGATCTACTACGACGCGATCGACCACTACAGCCACGGCTTCATGAGGTACCGCGCTCCACAGCGGAAGCACATCGAAGACGATGACTTCCGGCTGTTCCGACACGTCGTCGACACGGGATACGTCTTCCACGACATGATGCTGAAGCAGCTCCTGGAATACGCGGACGNGGACACCACGGTGATGCTCATCTCCGACCACGGATTCCANCCCGATCACCTTCGCCCCGAGAAGCTCCCCAACGAACCTGCAGGCCCCGCCAAGGAACACCGTGACTACGGGATCTTCGTGGCCACCGGCCCGNACATCNGGGCNGGCCACGTGATCCAAGGCGCCAACCTGCTCGACATCGCNCCCACCNTTCTCGCCTGCCACGGANTTCCGGCCGGGGAGGACATGGANGGTCGCGTCCTGGAGGACATCTTCACCGAACCCCCGACCCTCGANACCATCGAGAGCTGGGAACTCGTCGATGGCGACAGCGGCGAACACCCCGAGGGNTTCACGATCTCCGCCGAGGAGTCCGAGGCGGCGCTNGAGCAGCTGGTCGCGCTGGGCTACATCGACCCCGTCCAGGACGANTCGAAGGTGGAGGTCATCAAATGCGCCCGGGAGCTCGAGTACAACCTCTCACGAGCCTACATGGACGCCGANCTCCACGGCGAAGCCATGCCGCGNCTCTTGAAGCTCTACCAGGATCATCCGTTGGAATTCCGATTCGGNATCCAGCTGGCCGCNTGCCTTCGGATGCTCAANGACGATCTCAGCCTCCAGTCNCTGCTCGGCGACCTGGCGGACCGGATGAAGCAGTACTCCGAGCTGGCCCGAAGTCGCATCGCCGAGTTCGACGAGGCGACCGAAGATCGCCAGCAGCTCTGGAACGATCTCAAGAAGAACGACGACGAAAACACCGACCCCGAAGCCGTCAAGCTGGCGCGAGTCGACCGCGACGGCAAACCCATCCTCTTCGCGGATGGCGAACAGGCCCTGCTTCGAAAACTCCGCGGGGTGGCCCAGGGAAATCCGAGTTCGCTGAACTTCCTCGCATCGACCGCAGCGGCCGGCAACGGCGATTTCGAAGGATCGCTCGAACTCCTGGACCGGACAAGAAANACCCACCAGGGAACCTGCGAGTTCCATACCCACCGCGGGAACATCCTCATCTCGCTCGACCGACTGGAAGAGGCGGAGGCGAGCCTGCTGGAGGGGATCTCCATCGACGAGTCCAATCCCAAGTGCCTGATGGGGCTGAGTCGTTGCTATGTGGAGATGGGTCGACATGCCCAGGCACTGCAGACGGCCGAAGAAGCCATCGACCTGCAGTACCAGTTCCCCCTCGCCTACTACTACCTTGGCCGAGCGCACCAGGGCATGGGCGACTTCGAATCCGCCGTCGCCGCCTTCAAGACGGCTCTCGGCCAGAATCCGAACTTCGAAGAGGCCCATGATGCCCTGGCGGAGATCCACGAGGGAGCGATGCCCGACGAGACCCTGGCCGCGGAACATCGAGCGGCAGGGCGGGAGCTGGCCGCCGGGAATCGCCAGGAAGGAGACGAGGCGACCGCCATCGCGTTCGAGTCGAAGACCATCGAGGAACTCGCGGAACATCTGCCTTCCATCCACGATGCGGATTCGAACCCGGATCTAGAGCCGACCCTGGATCATCCCCGCACCCTCGTGAGGGACATGAAGGAGAAGGCGACGCAGAAACGAGCCCAGGTCGTCGTCGTCTCAGGCCTGCCACGATCCGGCACCTCGATGATGATGCAGATGCTCGCCGCCGGCGGACTCACCATCTTCTCCGACGGCGAGCGAGTTCCGGACGAGAACAATCCCAAGGGTTACTACGAGGTCGATCTCGCGAAGGGCCTGGCGAAGAAGAATCGGTGGGTGCACGATTGCGACGGACAGGTCGTGAAGGTGGTGGCCCCGCTCATTCGATACCTGCCCCAGTCCGTCGACTACAAGGTGATCTTCATGCAGCGTCCGGTCGAGGAGATCGTGCGATCACAGTCACGGATGCTGGAGAGACTCGGAAAGGAGTCGTCGGATCTGGCGGATGAGCAGATGGCAGCGATCATGCGCAACGACGCCCACACCGCCGGCACCCTGCTGAGAATCCACAAGCATCCGGTCCTGCCCTTGCAATACGCCGATGTGATCGCCGATCCCCAAGCGGCCACTACCGCCATCGCCGGTTTCCTCGGATTGGATCTGGACGAACCGGCCATGGCCCAGGCCGTGGATCCCAGTCTTCATCGAGAGAAACAGCCCCCCACAGCGGGAACCGATCGCTCGTAAGTCCAGCCTTTCCAGGAGTTACGGCACCAGGCACGAAATCCATCCTGGCAAAAGCTGTTTCTGGCCATAAAAACAGCGGTTTGGGATGCGAAATCGGCTAGTTTGTAAACCTGACGTCACCCCCATTGGGGTGGGGTCAGTCCCGTGAGCCAGCTCGATATCCGTTCCCGCGGATCAAACCCAATCCCTTTTCCCGTGGCTTCAAGGCCCATGCCAGCCACCTCCCTCTGTTTCCCCACACCTGACAATCATTACTGCATCGCCCCATTACGTCTTGGGGATCCACGATGAGAAGTATGAATCAACATCAACTCGCCAACGAGAAGGATGAATTGAAGATGTCGAACAAGACCAATCTTGGCAAGATCACCGCCGGTTTCGGCGCTGCTGCCGCCGCCCTCCACGCCGTACCTGAACTGAACGCCGATGTCGTGAACATCTCGTTCGACCCCGGGTCCGTCGCTTGGACCAGTACCGAAAGCCTGAGGTCAGTCAGCATGTCGACCACCGGTGGCAACATCGGCGCCTTCAACATGTGGAACGACAGCGTCGGAAAGACGTTTGCCTTCGACAGCAGCAACATGGCCTCCTGGCGAACCGCATCGAGCGGCGAGGTGATCAACGCCTCGACGTTCGTGGGCGACACCGGATCGTGGAGCAACTCGACCAGCGCGAGCGGCACCGTCTACATGGCCTTCCGGAGCCTCGCCGGCAATGTCGGTTGGTTCAGCACGACGCTCAACGGCTCCCAGGGCAGCATGGTCTACGGCGCCGGCACTGCCGGCGGGGCCCAGTACGGCAACGCAGGTGAATCCGTGACCGTGGCTTCCTCGACCCCCGGCCCCGTGGTTCCGGGTCTTGGAGGACTCGCCGCCCTCGCCGTGGGTGCGACCGGCCTGCGTGGCCGTCGCCAGCGAGCGGCCGCCAGCTGATCCCCGATCGATCGAATGAACCAGACCGCCCTCGGCCTCGCGCCGGGGGCGGTTTGTTCATGGCAGGCATGGGGCGGTCGGCGCTCGCAGGGAAGCGACATCCACCGTGGAATGAGACCACCGTGGTCCCGGGCTTCCTGCCGGGCCCTGGCGATCGACGCTAGTTGGCGGGTGAGAAACGAAGTCGAAGTCGGCCCTGGCGTATCCGATCCAGGTACTCCGCCATGCCCACGCCCCGCTCGGCCTGCCGCGAGCAGTTCTGCCTCCACTCGGTCCATGAATCGACCTCGGCGGTGGTCATCGTCTTCCTCCCTCGGTGCGGGACCTGCTGGCCGACGAGAATCGCGAGGTAGCCTTCCGCCCCGAACGAGTCCGTCCGCAGGCGAGGCTGCAAGGCCCGGAAGTCCGGTCCCACCGCCTGGTAGAAGTCGAGAATCTCCTGGGCATCCCCCAACGGCTGCTCTTCGCGACAGAAGTCCCAGAACGCGGACCGGCTCAGGCGGTTGGGCTTGTAGTGCATCGCCAGGAAGTCCCGGGTCTGGAGCCAGTTCTCCTCCTGGTGGCGATTGAAGAGGTCCCGTTGGACGTCCGCGACCGCGTGCCCACCTGTCTTGAGAAACGAGACCAGGTGGTTGATCGCGGTGCACATGAAGCCGATGGCCGTGGCTTCGAGTGGCTCGACGAAGCCGGCGGAGTTGCCGATCGCGACCACGTTCCCGATCCACGAACGACGATGGTACCCACTGCGAAAACGGATCACCCTCGTGTCCACCACCTTGGGATTCTTGCGTCGAAACTCCGACTCCGCGGCGTCGTCGGAGATGAAATCGCTGGCGAACACGTACCCACGGTTGATGATCTCGTCGTGTTCGATCTGCCAGGACCAGCCCGAATCCATCGCCTGGGCGGTGGTGAAGGCGTTGTAGGTCTCGTCGCTGCGCTGCCAACCGCCGACCACGGCCCGGTCGCAGGGCAGCGCCTCCTTGAAGGAGACGAACGGCTCCTCGAGCGCCGTTCCCAGAAGCTCGGAACGAAAACCCGAACAGTCCACGAAGAGATCGGCCGTCATGGTCTGCCCGTTGTCGAGCCGAAGCGACGTCACCCCCTTTTCTCCCACGTCCACCTGTTCGACGATGGCGTCGACCGCCTCGATGCCCTGTTCCTTCACCCACTGCTCCAGGAACCCGACGAACCGCCGGTTCTCCAGGTGGTAGGCGAACGACGGACTTTGACTTGGGTTTCCGGCGGGATCCGTGATCGCGACCTTGCCGTGATACATGAGCGAGGATGAGAGATCCGCGAAGGTCGCCTCCGAGTGACAATAATCGCCGACCCGATGAGCCAGTCTCGACTGAGCCGGATTGCCGGCGGAGTACTGCGGGGTGAACGAGTAGTGATATGGCTTCTCGGCACCCCAGTCGAACTGGATCCCGAGCTTGATGCTCGGATGGACCTCGCGGTGGAATCGAAGCGGGTCGATGCCGAGGTACTCGTGAAGGAACCGCCCGATCGTCACGATGGTCCCCTCTCCGACGCCGATGATGCCCATCTTGGTCGAACGCACCATCACGACCTCGATGTCCGGAAGATGCCTGGCGAAGGCGGCCGCGGCGAGCAGCGCCGCGGTGCCGCCACCGAGGATGACCACCCGCTCGATCCGATCGTCGGGGCCGATCGCCGGCTCGTTTCCTTCCTCTACATTGATGGACTGCATACATGAATGGTAGTGGTGCCTCACCCTCAGATCCATGCGCAGGTCACAGGCCTGGAGTTGAAGCCG
>PAFA01000001.1 GCA_002700845.1 Phycisphaerae bacterium
ACTTCACCAACTGGTCCCGAAGCTACCACTCGCATGTTCAGCAAAATTACCTCGTCAAATGATGCGGGTACGGTCTGCAAATCATGGTGCACAACCACGATGGTCCGCCCTTCAGATTTCATCTCTCGAAGGACTTCAAGAATGGCTTGTTCGGTGGCAGCATCAACTCCAGCAAACGGCTCGTCCATGAAATACAACCGAGCCTCCTGAGCGAGGGCCCGCGCCAAGAAGACCCTTTGTTGCTGGCCACCAGAGAGTTGTCGAATTTGACGGTCCGCCAAGTCAGCGAGACCAACGCGATCCAGACAAACTTTTGCTTCCTGTCGATCTTTTTTCCCAACCTGACGGAACCAACCCAGTTTTCGATAGCGCCCCATGCACACGACATCAAGCGCAGTGACGGGAAATTCCCAATCCACACTTTCTCGCTGGGGCACGTAACCAATTTCTGACCGAACTGCATCCAAAGGTTGTCCTCGAAAAGCCACCAAACCAGAGGCACGCGGAACGAGACCGAGACACGCTTTGATCAATGTGCTTTTTCCTGCACCATTTGGACCAACAATGGCAATCAGTTGAGGGTTCTCAGGCGCGTCGTAGTCAACATCCCAGAGAACAGGTTTGCGGTCGTAGGCCACGGTCATGGCATGAATGGACAGTGGACTATTGGTTGAATGCTCGGGACGATGGATAGGTGTCATGGCGAGGACTTTGAGGGGTCTGATGGAGTTGATTCACGGGTTGATCTCCACCCACCAGTTGGAGTCTGACCACCAAGTGCCTTCGCCACCGTGGTTGCGTTGTGGTCGACCATGCCCAGATAGGTCCCAGACCAAGAACCAACATCCCCCATTGCGTCGGAGAAAAGAGAACCACCAACTTGAACTTCGTGCCCCTTTGCTTTTGCACCTTCAATTAAAGCGCGAATGCCTTTTTTAGGAACGGTCGACTCAACAAAAATAGCTGGGATCTTTCGTCGAACCAGAAGATCAACCAATTGATTCACATCCTGAACAGAAGCTTCCGATTCGGTAGAGATGCCTTGGAGACCAACCACTTCAAATCCGAAACGTTCGCCGAAGTACCCAAATGCATCATGGGCGGTCACCAAAACTCGGGCGTCTTTGGGGACAGACAGCAGTACTCGTTCCGCATAAGCATCAACGGCGTTCAATTCCTGAAGATACTTCTTGATGTTTTCGGAATAAATCAATTCACCATTGGGGTCCATCTTGATGCATTGCTCTCGGATAACCATCAAAACGGAACGCCAACGGACCGGATCCATCCAGACGTGGGGGTCGTAGGCGTCAGGATGATCCTCATCCTGCAAGAGACGATCCTCTGGGATGGCTTCAGCAACCGCACACACCGCACGACCAGCGGCTTGGGCACGTTCAAATGATTCATCCATTCGACCCTCCAAGTGAAGACCGTTGTAGAAGATCACATCAGCCTGAAGCACCTTTGCCAGGTCCGACCGAGTTGGCTGATACAGGTGAGGATCGACACCTGAGGACATCAACACATCCACGGTACCGCGGTCACCAACCACCGCTTTCACGAGATCACCCACCATGCCAGTGGTGGCCAGACATCTCAATCCTTCAGCGGAAGCAAAAGAGAGATGAATGGATAAAGCGGATGTACAGACAATAAGAAGTGGGAGCGGATTCACATTTGTAGCATAGGCTACAAGGCTCAAGAACGCGAATATTGATGATTTCGGAGCTTCAGGAATTCTTTACGAAACGCTGCATTTTGCGCAGTGTCTCTGGACTCACGTGGTGCTCAATACCCTCAGCATCAATCTCAGCGGTCCGCTTAGAGACCCCCAAGGCTCGGAGAAATGCCAGAACCAGTTCATGGCGAGCGCGTGACGTCTCAGCCAAGCTAAGCCCCTCCTTGGTCAACTCGATGGGCTTGCGAGGAGGAGCAAACAGGAGTCCTTCGCGGTGCAGTCGGCGGACGATGCGAGAGGCCGTCACATGGCTCACTTCAAATTTCTGTGCCAACATCGAAAGGCGACATTCACCTGATTCTGCCAAGCAATCTGCAACCGCTTCAACGTAGTCTTCAGCGGTTTCTGATGCATGATCATCGCGAGTGCGTTTAAAGGCAGAACTTGTCACATGATTACCCTACACCCAAGCGTAAAGCACCACTCGGTAAACATGAAGTGTTCTTAAGAACTGGGTTTGGAGGGATCAGGAGTATTGGTCCGCGGCGGGCGTGGGACCAAAACAGGAGTGGATGCTTTGTAGGACTCGTATGCATCTTGTCCCCCCCACCGCTCGTCCGCTTTTTGTTCCAAAAGAGGGACGCCGCTCATCTTGATCAACAGAAATGCCACAAACAACGGAGAGATGAGAGTGACAAACTGCCACCCAACCAAGACTGGGATCGCCATCAAGGCGATACCGCACCAAAGCACGATCTCGCCAAAATAATTGGGGTGACGGGACCAGGACCACAGGCCAGTTCGAATAAAACTTCCTTGATTTTTCGGGTCCCGCTTGAATGCTGACTTTTGAGCATCCGCAACAACCTCAATCGCAAATCCAATCATCCAAACAACCACACCAGTCCAGCCAATCCAGCCCATGGGAACAGACTGATTTCCCGTGATAATGGCTAGGGCGGCAGCCATGGTCATCAATACCCATAGAGCCTGGAGGGTCCACCACACCAAAAAAGTGCTGGGCTTGGTCTTCACGATGTCAAAGCGAACATCTTTTCCAACATGCTTTACCCGAAGGAACAAAAAACCTGCGAGGCGGACTGCCCAGACACACACCATCGTGGCAACAATCATGCTTCTTAGATGGAGCGGACCCGAGCAGGTTACGGCCAAAGCGGTAACGGAGAGGTAAGTCAATCCACCGGTGAGGTCAAAGTAGTGTTCAGTACGGGCAAAGGCAGAGGGGACATAAACGATCCAATTCAAGGCGAAAGCCAAAGCAGCACACCACAAGAAAATTGATACGCCACCACAGTCCAATCCACCAGAGCCGCCAGCAAGGGCGAGGCATCCACCTACAAAGGTAATGAACAGTGCCGTCAGGAGATCACGAACCGAAGAGGATGATGTCATGCCACTACTCTAGGCTTCAATGTTCAGTCAGTCGGTCCGTACACCACACCACGCAGACCCGCTGGAATTTCAAAACTAAACTCCCGGGCCCTGCTCATCCAAAGAACGTACATCTGGTTGGCGGGATCGATCCAGAAATGGGTGTTGTGATACCCCGACCAGCCAAATATTCCTTGAGGAGCAGCATTTCCTTCCTGGCCTGCGTCTCGCATGACAAAGACGCTGTACCCCATGTCCATTCCAGAAGGGAGACCCATTTCAGACATGATGTCCTTACTCAGTGGAGTGGTCATGCGGTCAATGCTGTCCTGACTCAAGATGCGCTGCCCTTTAAATTCACCGCCATTGGCGAGCATTTCACAAAAGTTGGCATAGTCCGAAGCCGTTGAAACCAAACCCTCGCCACCAAAATGAGCGTTGCTGGTTGGGCTGTAGGTCAATTCATTCAGCAAGAAGGTGTAGCCCTTGAGATTTTCAGAGTTGATCCAGAGAGGTTGAAATCGAGCTCGCTTATCGGAGTCCATGACAAATGAAGTGTCGATCATATTGAGAGGTTCAAACAAAGTTTGCTTGAGATAATCATGGAACGAAAGTCCAGAGAAGATTTCGACCAGACGTCCAAGGATGGCCTGATTAATCCCATACAGATAATCTGAGCCCGGTTCGAACTGAAGAGGTTCTTTGGCAATTGCTTCGCAGTACGACTGCAAATCGTTGAAGCGGGTTTGGTTTGGATGTGGCCGGTCGTAACCTGGAGGGACAGGATTTTGAACTGATTTGACGTTCGGGACACCATCTTCCCACCCCGAGTAATACGCCCAACCAGATCGGTGTGACATCAAGTGTTCGATACGGAGAGGCTCGGAGGCAGGGCGAACTTCATCCCCTTGCTGCACCATCAATTCTGAAAAACAAGGCAGATAGTCTGCAACGGGATCATTCCAGTCGAACTTTTTTTGCTCATGCAAAGTCATCATCGCCACGATGGTGATGGGCTTGGACATGGACCAGATTGGAAAGATCGTGGCTTCATCAACATCTCGATCACCGGACCGGCTGGAGTTCACCACTGACATCGCGCGGGTGCCATCAGCCGCACCAACGATGACCAGGTTGCTACCAGTAATTTCTTCTTCGATCATCGTCGCTTGGAATGCTTCAATTCGAGAACGGAGATTTCCGGATGAGTTCATGCCATCGGTAGCACAAGCCGAAAGAAGGATGGCTGTAAGAAGCGACAATATTGCTCGTTGGGTCATCGGTCATTCCTAAAAAATCCAAAAGATGTGAGAAAGCAATCTTACCGAACCATGACTGGAAATAAAAAGCCACGGACAAGCCGTGGCAAAAGTAAAAGAGATAATTTTTGACGATCAGTCAGTGTGACTGGCCTTCCTTGGGGTAAACAAGAACAGCACCAAGAAGATGACGGCCAGGCCGATCGGCAAGTAAGCAACCTGTCCAAAGGCTTCAAGCCCTGCTTCAGCTTGAATGCTGGCCCACTGGCCCGCTTCTTCAGAGCCCGCCCCGGCGGCCTGCAGTGCTTCGACATTCACACCTTCAGGAATACGTGCCGCAATACCGTCGTCGTACCAGCGACCGATAAGCGGAAGAACGTAACTGGCACTCAACATGCCAGCACCACCCATAATCGCAAGTCCAAGCGCTCCAGTTTTTGGGAATCGCTCGTTCGTGTACCCAAGCATGGTGGGCCAGAAGAAGCACACTCCAAAGGCAAATACCGTGGCCGAAGCAAAAAGCATTGGCCCTTCGGTTTGGCTCATCAAGAACAGACCGGCCGCACTCAAAATTGCACTTCCAAGCAACATGCCCAGTGGCTGCAACCGGTGAACAAACGGACCAGCGAATTGACGGCCCACCGCCATAAGACCCGTGATCCAAACCAAGACGAGGAGACCAGACACACCGGCATTTTCGAGAATATTTGGAATCCACTGGTTGGGGCCAAGTTCAGTCGCGGCAGTCAACAACATGCAGAACACCATCAATATGAAGATGGGATGCAGGCACGCCGCAAACATGTCACCCGTAGAGACACCCATTTCGACCCGTTCGGTTTTAGGCATTGACTGCCCCACAAACAGGATTGCGTAGGCCGCAAGCGGCAGCAACATCGTGGCAAACTGAGCCTGCCAACCCAATCCGATCTTACCCATCAGGTAGCCAACCAACCCCCCGATCACGATCCCCCCTGGGAACCATACGTGGAACTGATTGAGCTTTGTCGTCTTATTGTTGGGGTACAAAGCAGCAATCAGCGGATTGCACGCAGCCTCAACAGAACCATTCGCAATACCAAACAACAGCGTGCCACCAAAAAGGCTCCAATAGTCCCAAGCAAAAATAGTTAGGAGAATTCCGGCCAAGTGGCCAACGGTTGCTAGTCCCACAATTCGTCGCATGCCGATCGCATCACACAGCGGCCCTCCAAAAACCATGGCCAACGTGAATCCCCAGAACGCCGTGCCATTGATCCAGCCAACTTGTTCATTGCTTAAGCCAAACTCTTCGGTCCAAGATCCCATGGCTGCACCGCGGATCGCAAAGCTCATGGCGGTCACAATCAACGCAAGACAACTTGCATTGAACAGTCGCGGCGCGTTTGGGGAAGCAGCTGAAATCTGATTGGGTGATGCTGACATAAGATGAAACTCCTGCTGACTCAGACCTGAAGGGTCATAAGTACGAACTCTCATTTCGGCAAAAGTGGATCAATCCGGCCAATCAGGGTTGGTTCTGCTGCGAAATGCTGGCAGCCCATGCCAGACCGCCCAACAGGTGCTGCTCGAAGGCTGCCTCCGAAAAAGTCGCTTTGGTGTGACCTAGAGCGGTGTAAAAACTTCGCCCTCCGTCAAATTCGTGTGACCATGCCACGGGATGCCAAGGCCCAGTTTGTCCACCGGAGTACGTGTTCTCATCGACTCGCAAAAGACAGTTGCAGCCATCATGGGGACCGTCGGCCTTAAAGTCATACCACTCGTCAGTACGAACCCAAGTGGAATTGAGGTGGGCCGTGGCGGGATGATCGTGATTCATGACCACAACCCTGGCAGGCTGGACAGCTGGATGACAACGAAATCGAGCGCCCACCAATTGACCAAACCACTCCCATTCATGCTCGGTGTCTGACGCAGCATGAACGCCGACAAAGGCTCCACCCGATCGGTACCAGGATTGGAAGGCAGACTGCTGGGATTCGTTCAAAACATCGCCCGTTGTATTCATAAAAATTACCGCATCAAACTTGGCCAAGTCGTTGGAATTAAAGATGGCCGAATCTTCGGAGGACGTCGTAGAGAACCCCCCTTGCGTTGCCAACCTCTCCATGCAGGCATGACCATCTGGAATGGAATCATGACGAAACGTCTCAGTCTTACTGAAGACCAAAACCCGAAGACCATCAACCGCTGGCATCTCAATCTCATCATTCAGCACATAACACTTCAACAACTGGGTGGAGACGCCATCTTCTTCAGAAAAACTCAATGGACCGTATGGCGACGATATTCGGCTGTTGACGTTGGGCTTCTCAAAAACCAATCCGGAACACACAATTTCACCATTCAATTTCACCTCATCAATTTTTGCCGGCGTCAGCATGCGACCTTCCGGGTCAAAGCGAGCGGCGCGAAAGATCGCTTGCAGATGATGCTGAACCGACGATCCACCTGTGACCGGCACTGGTGGCAA
Organism: Phycisphaerae bacterium; assembly: GCA_002700845.1. Classification (GTDB taxonomy): domain Bacteria; phylum Planctomycetota; class Phycisphaerae; order Phycisphaerales; family SM1A02; genus UBA8653. Next base: position 6,806 of record PAFA01000001.1, read on the forward strand.
CAAGTAGCTGCTCTGAAAGGCCACTTTGGGCGTCTTTCCGTTGGTGGTGGTAAAGACCGCCTCAAGCCGAACATCGCCATGATCAAAGGAATCTACAGAAGGCAAGGCGGTGAGATCTACTTCCACCGCCGGGGATGATCCAGGAATCCGATTCAAGGTGTACCACGCCTCCTTTGACCACAACTCTTCCCCTCTCACGGTTTGGGGATCCATGCGAAAATGGACAACCGAACCTTCACGCAATCCTGGAACAGACAGACGAACCGACCGGCGATCGGCCGAAGCGTGAGCCTGAGTTGCTACCAATCGCTGTTCGTGGCGTTTGGGCCCGCCATATTGTGCCGTGGCGTGGTAACGCCACTGACGCAGTTGATAATGGTGAGGATTCGAAAGCCACGCGGCATCTACAGGTTTCGTGAACTTGATTTCAAAGCCATCCGGCTGAACGTGCACCGAATGAATTTCAAAAACTTCTTCTTCGGTGGGGCGCAACCGTTGAAGGCCAAAGCGGGTGTCATTCCAGCTCCAATTCCCACTGGAACCCGTTCCACCTGCATACAAGCAACCATCAGGTCCCCAGATCAGGCGGTTCACACCGGACTCCAGTCCCTGGGTAAATCTGAACACCACCCCCTGCATCTCACCATCAACTTCCTCAAGCTGTACTCGACGAATGCCACCCATTGTGAGTTCACTTAGATAGAACTGTCCGGCAAAGGGGCCTTTATTGATTTCAAGTGGGGTCGTTGGTGAATTGGAAATTTCGTTTTGCGGCAGCCATACAGCCGGTGGCGACTCACCGTTCCTTAAGTACCGACTGCGGTAGCCCCCATTGGGATAACGTTTGCTGGATGCCAAACCGTTGTAGTGGCCGTAGAACTCACCGGGTCGCACGTGTACCAGTTTGCTGGTCGGCAACCACGCGCCTTGGTTGTCGGAGACGTAGATGTCACCGTCGTTACCAACACCAACGCCGTTTGGAGTGCGGAAGCCCCCCGCAATGAATTCGACCTCACGGGTTTTGGAATGGATGCGATAGACCGTACCCCGATTGGGCGGATTGGGACCATTCATCGAAACCACCGAACCTTCAACCCGATCGGCCTGAATGGTGTTGTTGAAATAGATCGCCGTGGAGATCGTGCCGTAAATCCACTCGTCATGTTCCACCAAACCAAATGAGAAGTGGTGGTAGTTGTCACCCAGCCAGGGCTCTGCAAAGACTTCACGGGACTCAAAATCACCATCACCATCAACGTCCCAGAGACGGTCTATACCTTCTCGGTGCGCGACAAAGATGTCACCGTCGACGACCACCACACCGCAAGGATCATGAAAACCATCGTCAATCTTGTCCACCACGGCATCTTTCCAAGTCCCATCCACCAATCCATCAATCACCCATAACGAACCATTGGTCTTGGACCGAAGGACACCATTGTTGTTCGGTGTAAACGTGGACAAGAGCAAGCGACCATCAGGCAAAAATGCCATACCCCCGACCGAGGGCTCAAAACCATCCGGACGCAATCGATCGACGGTCCAGCCAGGATGCACTTTGTCCAAAACAAGACCGTTACCAGCCTGCAAAAATTCACGACCATCTAGGTATTTCTTTGACCCTGGCGATACGACTCGGGTGACCCCTTTTTGAGTTGTAAACACTTCACTGGGTACCAGCGTGAACCCTACGTCACCGGGCTTCTTCCATTTCAAACGCAAAACCTCTTCACCAGCGTTTTCAAACATGGTGATCAACATGGCGTGAGATCCTGTATCCATTGATATGGATCCCATCATTGGCTCGGCTGCATGGGTTCCATCATGGTCTATCACCAACTTGTTGTTGATCCAAAGTTGAGAACCATCATCACTAGACAATGAGAACTCGTATAAGCCGGGATTTTCAATGCGTATGTTTCCACTGATTTCAACATAGAAGTAATCATTTGGCGCTCCAAACTCAGATGAGTTGGAGAAGTCCACGTGGTCGACCTTTCGATCGATGTTTGGCGTTTGACCAGGACCAATCTCAGCTAGAAATTCGATTGGTCGGCGAATCTCCCAAACCTGAAGCGTCAAACCTGATTCATACTCAGAGAAGACACCCAACGAGAGCCAAAAAAGAAGTTGATAGGGAATTGTGGCCATGATCATTGACCGAAGGATACTTCACAATTTTCTACAAAAGAGAAGCGGATTACGTTGAAACAACGTGGCTGCCTTCAATCCCCAAAAGCGACACCAAGATACTCAAGGGATGATTGGAGGCTATTTTGGTGAATCGACGAATAAAGCTCTGCCGAACTCACGAACTCACGACCGGCAATACGCTCAAAAAAATCTTTGCGATAAGGAGACCGATGTTCGACGGAAGATTCTGTGCCATAGTGATCAAGGTTGCTGGCAAAAATTCCGGCCGCAGAAAAGGGCAAGAAATCTTCATAGCGTTGGCCGCGGTACAAAAGAAGCCCACGTTCTATGAGATCCTGCACACTGAGGCCGGTTAAACCTTCATCAGAAGGAACAGCATCGGTGTTCGGCTCAAATTCAGCAAAAACAAGTCCTTCTGCAATCAACTCGTTCAGCTTTTTAGGGATGGACCCGAAAGGATTCGAGTTGGACTCACCCTCGCAATTTGCCTTATGTGACAAGGCCAAGCACTTGTCGTAGAGATCACGGCCAAGGGAGGTCGTGGCATAAAACCTCTGCTCAATTTCTCCAAATCTTGCGGTATGACAGGATTGGTACGGCGGGACTTCATCAACAAAGGCGATTGACTCTGTCAGCGCCCGATACGAATCTTGACGAAGGAGTACTTGGGAATCTTCATCTGGGCCTTCCGTTCGGTCCTTGTAGCCGTTGTGTGAGTACGAAGTGAAGTCAAACTCTTTTTGACGAAGAGATTCCACCAAAGCAGAGGCGTGATTCAAAAGGGAATCTCGCTTGACCACCATGTCTTCATACGAATCCATCTGGGCATGAGACAAATCCGAAAAATGAAGCATCAGCCAATCGGAGTCGACTCTTGCATGCAAACGCTCCAGCAATTCGAATGCTTGTTGAGCAAAGGAATCTTCACTCATCTCACCCATCCTCCACTTCATGGCTGAAGAGAACAAATCGATTGAGAGAGAGTTCGGAGTGAGATGATTCAAGTGATGTGAGGGGAAGCAACAGATGTCTGCGGCTATTTTGTATCCCATATCACACAGATCTTGGTACAGCGATCGACAAGTTGCATTTCCAGTCCATCGAAAAATTCTTTCTGAACCCTCGGCCACCAAACTTCTTCCGTCTTCGACTTGCAGGCCACCATCACGCTCACACTTTTCGATAATGCTCTGGGCGTTCGTAGAAATAACTTGCCGATCCTTCAACGCCGAGTGAATTCTGTTGGACACTTTCGGACCAAAATATTCTGGACGAAGCAGAGAAGCAAAGATGCGGTTCTCAGGATGATTCCTGGAACGGAATGCGGTCGCAATAACAGGCTGGCTCTTTTCACCAAGCATGGTCATGTCGTAAAAGTCATGTGGCTCCATACCGAAGCACGCGAAATAACGGGTGATCCACCGGAATTCGTCTTCACGACCAATGCGAATGGCGCCATGACGCTCACGACCAGTACGGAGCAATTGCTCCTCATTTCTATTGAACCCGTGAAACTTCTGAGTCAAAAGATTCACGACAACCTTGTTGCACGCATGGTTCACGGCCAATGACTTGGCATAGAGCGGAACCTCACGACCAAACATTGAACTGAGACGATCAAAAAGGTCCTGTTGAAGCACGTCGGAACTGACAAAGGTGTCACTCATATGGCAAGATCTCGAGAAATGAACCCAAACAACCCTGAGCGGTCGAAGATGGCAAACAACCCCATTTTTGGCTCAGGAATCCAAGATTATAGCCCTGTATTGAGAATGATTCTCAGCAATATTGAGCGATCTTCGGGTTCTGCGTGATTTGTGTTGCCACAATTTCATTCTCAGTTCATGGTGTCTCAAAGCGAACCCCGATAGACCAAACATTCTCCAGGACAGATTGGACATCACCGTGCCCGCCAAACACATACCAACGCAACGCGAATCAGCTTTTTTAGACACCGTGGAGGACATCCGCCACGAACGAGAAATCATCAATGGTCTCGCGCCTTTTTTGAATGAAAAAGCACCTGAGGACATGCTCTCCTTCTATACAGAAGATGAAGTGGTCAAGCTTCGTGTGCTCAAAGACACCGAACGTGATATTGAATCTCGCATGCCGGTGAAGTTGACCCGCCACTACTACGAGCTGGCCAGACGCAGTAAACCAATCCAACGGATTGTCAAAGCTGATCCCGAAGAGACGAACGACATGACCGGTTCAGAAGATCCGGGCAATCAAATGGACTACTCCCCCGTCGAAGGCTTGCTCCACAAGTACGAGATGGGCCTGATGTACGTGGTCTCCACCTGCTCGGCCCACTGCCGCTTCTGTTACCGGGAAGAGCTCATTGCACGCAAAGAAATTGAACGCCAAGATGGCACCAAAGCCAAAAAAGGTTTGGCAAAGATCCCAGACGTTGTTGGCTACATAAAAGAGTTCAACGCACAGGTGGAAGCCAACGGCGGGCGACATCCAGTATGTGGTCGAGAAAAGCTTCGCGAGATCCTTCTCTCCGGGGGTGACCCCATGGTGCTCAACAACGCCAAGCTTGCCGCATGGTTTGGTGCGCTCGCAGAAGCTGGCATCGAATCTATTCGGGTTGGCACCAAAGAAATGGCGTTCTACCCCCAGCGGTTTGACGACACGTTCTTTGCCATGCTCGACAAATTCCACGAGACCTATCCAGAGGTCGGCATGCACTTCATGCTGCACTTCGAGCACCCTGACGAGATCTTGGCCAAAGATGACGATGGGAACTACATCCAAGACGGCAAGGGATTCTTGCAGTGGGTCCCCGAAACTGGAAAAGCGATGCGGTCATTGACAGCTCGTGGCTGGATGAGTGTCGAAAACCAGGCCCCGATCATCAAGGGAATCAACGACGATCCAGATGCCATCCGAATGTTGCAGCGTGAATTCAAACGCGCAGGCGGTGAAAACCATTACTTCTTCTGCGGACGAGACATCGTGGCTTACAAGTCATTCAACGTCCCAATTGAATCGGCATGGAACATCCTCAACGAGTCCCAGAAGGGTCTCTCCGGCGTCGAGAGCCACGCCCGAATGTCCATCACGCACTACAAGGGCAAGACCGAAGTCGCGGCGGTCACCAACGAACCCATTCCGGGATTGCCGGGGAGCGAGAATGGTGTTGTCATCATGAAGCTGCTGCGGAACTCGCACAGTGCTCCGGACCGCGGAAAAGTTTGCATCGTGGGACGCAATCCCAATGCGATGTGGTTCGATGACTACGAAGATCGCGTCTTGTACGACGAAGCTGGTTTGTTTGAATACACCCGCGTAAAAAAAGACGCTGAAAAGGGATGATCAACAAACGGATGCCAAACGCGGCCGAGGCCGTCGCGGACATCCCCGACGGAGCAAGCATTATGGTTGGGGGCTTCGGTGAAGCCGGCAGCCCTATTGAATTGCTGCACGCGCTTATTGACCAAGGTTCTGAAGATCTCACGATCATCAGCAACAACTGTGGCAGTGGCGAAGTGGGCCTCGCGGCGCTCCTCAAAGCCCGACGCGTCACCAAGGTGATTTGTTCGTTCCCCAAGACCGCAAACTCCACCGTCTTTCCTGAGTTGTACCGCGAAGGGTTCACCGAGCTTGAGTTGG
>PAFA01000002.1 GCA_002700845.1 Phycisphaerae bacterium
ATTAGCAAATCAAACCAAAAGGGGATTTTCACATGTTTATGACTTCACTTACCAGCATTCTTTTGACCCAGTCCTTTAATTACATTCGGGTGGGAGATATTGACGGATTTGGTTACCAAACCGGGACAGCACCCGGTGCAACAGGCCCACAGGGTCCGGAGCCAGCTTGGCCTTTCGGATCCTGGCAATCAGGCATTAGTGGGTGCTGGTCAACACCCTTTGCTCTGACCAACTCGGTTGGCGATCCAATCAATGTTGATGGCGTGGGGGTCTTGACCGGAGGCGACTTCTTGCCAGATCTTGATTGCACTGGCGACACTCGATACGACAGTGACGAGTTCAACAATCAGGAATCACTGGAGCACGATGATTTGCTGGTGGAGACTCTGGGGTGTTCCAATATCGCTTCAGCTGGTTCGGTCTACACGGATGCCGGGTTGTCTCCCAGTGGCACGGGGTGGCTCGATGGAAATGTCGCGCCGTCATCGATTCCTTTTGGCGTGAGTCCATCGTTTCAATTTGATTACTTCGTTGCGAATGGAGGTTTGACCCCCGGGGCAAATGTCTTTGTCAATGTGGTGTTTGCCGATTACGACGTCGTTCCGGCCGAACTGGTTTACACGAATCGCTTCGGCGCCACCACGACTGCGTACCTCACCACTCAGGACAACGGTCTTGGTGATGATGGTCAGATTCAGAAAGCAACGGCAATACTTCCTTTTTCATTCGTTTATGACTCTGTTCCTGGTGGATGGTCCGGTTTGGTGAAGGTTCAGTTGAACGCACCCAATGAGCCATTCATTGCCGTTGATTATCTCGAGATCTCAATCAGTCCTCTGGTGCTTCCCGAAGGATGTTGCTGTTGGTTTGATGAAAATGGTGTTCAGAACCAGGCAGTGATGCAAGAAGAGCATTGCATGGACGTCGGCGGCACTTATGCCGGCAACGGAATTTCCTGCGAGGTGTCTCCATGTCAGCCGGCCACTGGTGCGTGCTGCTTCTTGAAGGACTACGGCGTCATGTGGTGCCATGACAATTACTCCGCATCTGATTGTGCGTCTTTGCCACTTTCAACGTTCTACCCAGGTCAAAGCTGTTCTGATATTCATTGTCCCGTTGACCCCATTGTCGGTGCCTGTTGCTACCAGGATCCGGATCTGGGGTGGACTTGCATTGAGACCGAAGAGGTGAAGTGCCTTGAGTCGTACGGCGGGACATGGTATTTCGGACAACCTTGTGCATGGATTGAATGCCCTGAAGCTCCATCAACTGGTGCCTGCTGCTTTGAGGATGCTGATCTCGGCACGTTGACATGCTTGGATGGCGTTTACGAAGTGGATTGCTTGCAGATCTACAACGGAACGTGGTACTCCGGATCGACTTGTATCGACATCGCGGAGAAATGCATGGATCCTCGCGGCGCTTGCTGCTTTCAAGATGCAGACACAGGATCCTTCGATTGCATCGATGGTGTGACTGATTTTGAGTGCAATATCTATTACAGCGGCACGTGGACGGCTGGCGCGACATGTTCTGACGTGGATTGCTGCCCCAAACTGGGTGCGTGCTGTGTGAAGGGCGTCTGTGTGCCCACCACCATTGAGGGCTGCCATGCCGCCGAAGGCGTTTGGTCTGGGGCGGGCGTTCTCTGCGATCAAGTGACTTGTCCTGACCCGTGCGTCTTTGATGTCACCGGTGATGGAATGGTTAATTTTGGTGACTTGATTGCCATCATCAACAACTGGGGTGTGGTCTGCCCGTAACCATCAGTGCAGATGTCTCGTTGCTGGGGCCAGTCAATGGACTGGCCCTGGCTACGTTTTGGCAAAGGGTAGTTCTCGCCAACTGGTGGTGTACTTTGGTGAGCAGTGTTCTCGCTTCATACGCCATCCCTTGGCCGTGACTCCGGTGGCGGCGGGACGCAAGGTCCCAGCACCCATCTTTCGATTCACTTCGTCGAGGGCGGCCATCAATCGATCATCGTGTTCATGATCTTGGGTGTTAAAAAGACCACCCTGAATTTCACCGAAGGACAAATCTCCGAGCATGACGCCCGCTTTTTTGTAGTGGAACCCTTGACGCCACGCAAAGCGTGTCAAACGCATAGCTTCACGAAGGATGATGGGTGTCGAAGCCGTAGCGGGAAGCAATTCAACCGTGCCTCCGCCGTGGTATTGAGGGAGGTCATCCCGAAACCGGTTGGTGGAGAAAAAGACCGAAACCTGTCCAGCGGTGCCACCTTCGCTGCGTAATTTTTCTGCGGCTCGCACCGCATGGTTGGCAACGGCTTCAGAAAGTTGTTCAAAGTTCGTCACCATGTCTCCAAAGGATCGGGATCGAACCAATGTCTTTCGAGGTGGGGCAACATCTTCGAGGTCTTGGCAGACCACGCCGCGCAGTTCCAGGGCGGTACGCTGCGCGACAACGTTGAATCGTTTTCGAAGGTCCTCGACGGGCATGCGGGCCAGGTCCAGTGCAGACCGAACGCCCAATCCCCGAAGTCTCGCCCCCCACCGGGAGCCCACGCCCCAGACATCTCCTACGTCAACCGAATCCAGCGCGAGGGCGCGGTCGGGATCATTTTTGGGCAATTGAAAAACACCATGTGTTGTGGGGTCTTTCTTGGCAATTCGGTTGGCAAGTTTCGCCAAGGTTTTGGTGGGGGCAATGCCAATTGAGATCGGAATACCGGTCCACTGTTTCACTCGATCTCGGATGGTTTGGCACAAGCTGGTTGCAACAGGATTTCCCAATGGGCGAAGATCTAAAAAGACTTCGTCAATTGAATAGATCTCTATATCAGGCACAAATTCCGAAATGGAACGGACAACACGGCGCGACATGTCGTCATACAAGGTGTAATTTGACGACCGAACCACCACCTGATGGCGGTCAAATCGATCTCGACATTGAAAGGCGGGCTCGCCCATTCCAATGCCGACATCCTTTGCTTCTTGTGAGCGTGCGACCACACAGCCATCGTTGTTTGATAAGACGACCACGGGACGTCCTTCAAGCCTCGGTTCGAAAGCGCGTTCGCATGAAGCGTAGAAGTTGTTGCAGTCGGCGAGGGCGTACATCGTGACCTTACGGACGGTGGACAACAAATGTCACGACGCCCCAAATACGCACGTCGGTGTCTTCACCCACGGCGATGGGTTGGTAGCCGGGATGTTCTGGTTCTAGGGCAAGTCCGTTGTTCGTCTGGGCCAGGCGCTTCAGGGTGAACTCGCCGTCAACGATGGCCACCACCACCAACCCTGGGCGAGGTGGGGCCGCTCGATCCACGATCAGGAGATCGCCATCGTGTATTCCAGCGCCGACCATGGAATGCCCAGCCGCCCGCAGGAAAAACGTCGCATGGGGTCGATGGATGAGTTCTTCGTTCAGGTCGAGCGATCTCTCCATGTAGTCGTCAGCGGGGGAGGGAAAGCCTGCCTGTACGGTGCCAGCGAGCAGAGGGCGAGACAGCAACGCCGCCTCGGGAGCGGGCGTGTGGGGGAGGTTGGGGAGCATGGGGGAAACCCTAACAAGACCCGTACAGAAAGCAAGAGAAGGGCTGAAATACCCTTTTTAGGCCATAAGCTAGGGGTTTGGGTATTTGGTAACTGACAGCCAGTCTTGAGGATGCGGTTCGGTAGGCCCCTGAACTCAGCAGGCACCCCAGCGGGCCAAGAGCTCAAGGATGTCAGCAAATTCCACCGCACCGTCGCCGTTGACGTCGGCTTCGGAGTTGGTGGTGCCAAAGGAACCAAGCACAGCCAACAGATCGGCGAAGTCGACGGCCCCATTGCCATCCAGGTCGCCAGTGCAGCAGTCAAACGATTCGTCCCAGAGATCAAGAAAGACCTCGACGGTGGCGTATGAGCCTACAGCCAACAGGGTGGCAATATTTTCGAGTTGGGCCCGAGCCGCGATTGGGTTGCATGCTTGTTCAACAATCTTGCGGTTGTTGAACAAGCGAAGAATTGATGTGTACGCGTTGGCGGGGGTGTTGCTTCCCGTCAGCCGCTGAATCGAGATCAGGTCTGAGAATCCACGCTCAACGGTGGGCTCAAAGATGGTGCCTTCCCCGAAATCGTTCCAAGTGGTGAGCTGGACCATTTGGATGGCATCCTCGTTCGCCAACGTGGCATCGATGGTGTCTTCGAGTGTCCCACCGTCGTCGTAGGGGATCTCAAAACCAATGATGTCGCCCACTCCGCCTTCTTCGTAGAAATCAATGAAGCTTGGATAGACCGCACCAACCGCTCGGTCAAGGTTTGGTGCTCGATTGGCATAAAAGATATTCAGTAGCGTGAGATGATTGTCGAGAGCCTCATCCTCACTGGGCCAATAGAACTCGCCATCACCATTGATACCTACCTCGCCACTTTGGTACTTCAGTGGCAGGAACTGCACTGGCTCACCTGCGGCAGAGAGGATCTGATTCCAGGCGCTGGGGATTTCAAAAGTGATGGGGCCGAAGTTGAAAAACCATGGCTCGTTGGAAGCAGCATCCCGGGCGTAGCTGGGCAAATGAAAGTAGTTGTCCCGGCAGTACGCCACGTTCGCCACCGCGTCGTTGATGTTGGCGCTGAAGCGGTCTTCGAGCATGACGGCAAAATCGAGACCGTAGGTGTTCACCGTGTTTGCGATGGCGTCAGCGTTCCGAAGCAAGCCACCAATATCACCGTTGGTGCCTTGCACGCCGTACCAGTCGATAATGATGCCATCGATCCCAGCCGCTTTCATCAGAAGCAGGTGGTATTCCATGACATCCGGATCACTGGAAGCGTACGGACCAATGAGCGGGTAGAAATGGCTTGCGATGTCCCGTTGCCCATTGGGCAGAATGTTGTTTGGATTTCGGTTCTGCAGTGTCCAGTGGTATCCCCACTGTCCGGGCGCTTCAAGATTGGATTCTGGGGTTTCGAACCACGGCATGTAATGCGCAAAAACCGGTACTTCGGTCCCGCCCGTCAAAAGAGTTGCTGTAAGCGCTGCCAGCATAAAAATACTGTACGCCGTGACATCAGTCCGCCAAATGGAATCGCCTCCACTGACACACAAATTCCGCACAACCCGACCAAGAACGTCGATTCACCTCGTATCGCGACCACCACGTCTGGGGTGATTGCTTCATGGCCCACCCACAGCAAGTTGAATTTGGACCTATCGGCGGTCGTTGCCGTTGCTGAGTGCCATTGCCTTGGCGTTCAAATTGAGTGGTATGACTTCGCCATCACCAGCGGCAAACAAGCCACCATTGTTCCAGTCGATCACAAACCCACCTGTAAATGATCCGAAGGCGGGCAGTGTTAACACTTGGTTTGAGGCGTGAAAGCAACGTGCTCGCAGATGCGGTCCGCCCCGGGATCCCAGAATGGCCACGGGGTGAACATGTCCGGACAACATGGGCTTTTCAGATTCTCGAGCCGGTTCATGACGCAGTCTGAGGCCGTCTATTTCTCCATCCTCCGGAGCGATCGTCAGGGCCAATGTGCCAAGATCCTTGGTGTGGGCGTCGTGGTTGCCGGGGACCAGATGCATGGGTACAGGGAACCGCGAAATCTCGGTCCGAATTTGTTCTCCAAGTTCACCTTGCAGTGTGTTTCGGTCGTGCAGGAGGTCACCCAGTACCACAACCCTTTGGGCATCGTGACGTTCAACCAGAGCAGCGAGTCGCTGCACATCGGAAGTACTGGACTCCGGAACGGGGACCCCGTTGGCCCGAAAGCTTCCAGACTTTCCCAGATGCATATCGGCCACAAAGATGGTCTTTGTGTCCGCTCGGAACGCCACCCGTCCGGGAAGCAGATCAAGTTCAATATCACCCAATTGAATTCGTACGATCATTCGTTCTCCATCATCTCTGACAACCGGCGAACCCGAATGAGTGTGGGCGTTGATTGTGATGGCCAGAGGCACCGGTCGTCTTGGGTCGATGAAAAACCCACCTCGTTCGCAGTAAAGCCCGTTCGCGGTTGGGACCAAAAGGTCAGGTGGGTTGGAAGTGGACGTCGACATCGCCATGAACCGATCCTAGAACCCATGGAGCAGACACATGCGCGCTATTGGACCCGAGTTCTTCGTCTAACTGGTGGCCTCCTGGGGGTGTGGTTCCTCGCCGGGTTGGGTGCGGGGGTGCTTTTCAAAGAGCAATTGGACGCCATCACCATTCCGGGGACTGGCTTCCCACTGGGGTTTTGGATGGCCCAACAGGGCTCAATTCTGGTCTTTGTTCTGATCATTTGGTGGTACGCCCGCAAGATGCGTGCTCTTGATCGAGAGTCTGGCGTTGAGGAGGACGATCAATGAATGTTCAAGCATGGACCACCCTCTTCGTGGTGCTGACTTTTGGGTTGTACACCGCCATTGCGTGGTGGTCACGGGCGTCCAGCACTCGCGAGTTTTATGTTGCCGGAAAAGGGGTCTCTCCGCTCGCGAATGGCATGGCCACCGCCGCCGACTGGATGAGCGCGGCGTCGTTTATTTCCATGGCCGGAATCATTGCCTTTTCTGGATACGGCGGATCGGTGTATCTCATGGGGTGGACCGGGGGGTACGTGTTGCTCGCCGTCTTGTTGGCACCATTTCTGCGGAAGTTTGGAAAATTCACCGTTCCAGATTTTGTCGGTGATCGCTACGAGAGCAATACGGTTCGATTTCTAGCAGTGATCTGTGCTCTGTTTGTTTCGTTCACCTACGTTGCAGGTCAAATGCGGGGGGTCGGGGTTGTGTTTGGCCGATTCCTCGAAGTTCCCGTAGAGACCGGGGTGTTGGTGGGGATGGCCATCGTGCTGTTCTATGCGGTTCTGGGCGGAATGAAAGGGATTACCTACACGCAGGTCGCGCAGTACTGCGTCTTGATCTTTGCCTTCATGGTCCCAGCCATCTTCTTGTCCCTTCGGTTTTCGGGACTTCCGGTTCCGCAACTCGGCTTTGGTCTTGGTTCAGAAGGCGAAAGTGTTTTGGCCAAACTGGAAGGATTGGATCGTGAGTTGGGTTTCACGCCCTATACCGATCAGGGTGGGGGGAATATCCTGAATCTGTTTGCCATCACATTGGCCCTGATGGTGGGCACCGCAGGTTTGCCGCATGTGATTGTTCGTTTCTTCACCGTCCCCAAGGTTCGTGATGCGCGCACCAGTGCGCTCTGGGCCATCTTTTTCATTGCGCTTCTGTACACCACGGCTCCCGCCATCGCGGTCTTTGCCCGCTACAACTTGATGGAATCGGTGCGGGACGCCTCGTGGTCGGCTTCGGCCGATTCGATCGCAGATGAATCCGTGAAGCCTTTGCCCGAATGGGTGCGTTCTTGGGAAGACATTGGGCTGATTGCTTGGGTCGACAAGGATGGTGATGGAGAAGTGGATTATGCACCAGGGGCTGCTTTTGTCGGCAAGCCATCTTTCTCAAAAGAAGACGATCGTGGTGTATTTGGTGAGCGTCTCGTAGAGAACGTACCCACTGAAGCAAAAAATGAGTTGTACGTTGACCGCGACATCATGGTGTTGGCCAATCCTGAAATCTCTGGACTTCCCAACTGGGTGGTCGCGTTGGTGGCCGCCGGTGGTTTGGCCGCCGCACTTTCGACCGCGGCAGGACTCTTGTTGGTGGTCTCCACCAGTATTTCGCATGACCTTCTGAAGCGAGGGGTGTTCCCGAATATTTCGGAAAAAGGTGAGTTGCGTGCCGCTCGGATTGCCATCGTCGGCGCGGTGGTCGTGGCGGGTTGGTTGGGTATTGATCCCCCCGGATTTGTGGCGGAGGTGGTGGCCTTTGCCTTTGGCCTCGCTGCCAGTACTTTTTTCCCGGCCATTGTTCTGGGGATCTTTAGCACCCGCATGAACAAGCAAGGTGCAGCATCAGGCATGATCGTTGGCCTTCTCTTCACCGCGAGCGCCATCGTTTGGTTCCGATTCCTGCATCCCGAACTCGACTCGCCAGAGCACTGGTGGCTGGGCATTGGTCCAAAGGGGATCGGTTCGGTGGGCATGGTGTTGAACTTTCTGGTCAGTCTGGCCGTTGGTTCTTGCTTCCCGCCGCCGAGTGCGCAAACACAAGAGATGGTTCGTTCGATCCGGGTGCCCAAAGGTTCAGGAAGACCGGCATCCCCAAACCACTGACCTAGAATTCACGAATGCAGCCTGCACGCCCACTGCGGGCCGCCGATGTCCTTCGCGATTGGATTCCCCTCGCCCTCAGCTGGTTGTTGATGGCGGTGGAAGATCCATTTGTGGTGGGCGTCGTGACCAAACTTCCCGATTCGACCGCCCAGCTTGCCGGTCACGGGGGTCTTTCGTTTCCGCTGGCGATTCTGATCGAGACACCCATCATCATGTTGCTGGCGGCCAGCACCAAGCTCTGTACCGATCGTGCCGCCTACCGGCGTTTGTTGTTTTTCAGTCATGCCCTGGCCGCAGTTTGCACGGTGGTGCATGTTTTGGTCGCCTTCACCCCACTTTTTGATGTGATTGTGGGTGATCTGATGAATGCTCCGGCGGAGACACTTGAGCCCGCGCGGCGATCACTGCAGTGGATGACACCTTGGACGTGGGCCATTGCGGATCGTCGCTTTCATCAAGGTGTATTGATTCGATTTGGCCACGCGGGATCGGTAACGAAAGGCACTGGCGTTCGCTTGTTGACCTTGTGCCTGTTCTTGGCCGTGGGACTCTGGACGCGATGGCTCGATGGAGCCGCCTTGGCCGGTGGTGCGTTGTCGTTTGCAGTGTTCTGCGAAGCCATCGCGGCGAGAATCTTTATGCGAAAGGTTCTTCGGGGACCATTGGCGGAAAATGCTTCTCCTCCTCCCGGGTGGAAAAGCATTGCGGTCTTCTATTGGCCACTGGCGATCACACCGTTGATTGGGTTCATCGGACGTCCGATTGGCTCCACGGCGATGGCCCAAATGCCCAATCCCGTCGACACCTTGGCGGTGTGGGGGCCTTTGATGGGTTCTACCTTCTTACTTCGAAGTGTGGGCCACGCTTTCAATGAAGTGGTGGTGAAGCATGCTGGCGCGCACGGGGCGAGGCGAACCTTGTTTTGG
>PAFA01000003.1 GCA_002700845.1 Phycisphaerae bacterium
GGCTGATGCCCACGTCGAACCCTGATCCTTGGACAACGCCCGTCGGCGCCTCGCCGGGCTTTGGCGGCGGCAACCGCTTCGTCTACAGACCTTGCTACGGCGCCTTCGGGGACGGGTACGCCAGCGGCGGAGAGAATATCGCGGGCCTGATGCTCATGAACCTTCATTTAGTGCTCCTGAAGAGAAGTAAAGATTCTACCGAGAGAAGAGGCCTTCGATTCGAACTCTGAGACCTCCAACGGCGTAAGATTGACCTTTTGCGGAGGTTATTCCATGCGTCTGGCCATCATTGCCCTCATTTTGATCGTTCTGGGCGGTCTCAGCGTCCTGTTCTTTGGCAAAGATCTCGGGATCCCTGGCCTCGCGACCAAAACCAAAGCAACCGCCGTTCGGGTGGAAGTGGTTGAGGAGGGTGACCTCGTTGAATCAGTCTCAGCACCCGGCTGGATCGAGCCCGTCTTGCAAGTTGCACTTTCGGCGGAAGTATCCGCCAAAGTCATCGAAGTTTTGATCGATGAAGGTGATGCTGTCACCGAAGGTCAACTTCTGATTCGACTGGATGACCGGGAACTCCAAGCCGACCTGAAAGCCGCTCAAGCGCGACGGGAAGGAACCCAATACGGGCTGAACCGTGAAGAAACAAGTCTTGAGGCCCGACGCCGTGACTTGAACTTCTCCCAGAAAGAAGTGGAACGAGTTCGAGCTCTGTTTCAATCAGGGGATGTCAGTGAACGTGAGTTGGAGCAGGCCGAAAGCACATTTGCCAATGCCAAAACAACCGTGGACACCGCATTAATTTCGGTTTCCAGTGCCGAAACCAATCTGGTCAGTGCTGATGCTGATGTTGGTCGCCTTGAGGCCTTGATTGACAACACCAGAGTCACTGCCCCGATAGACGGGACGATCATCATGGTCGCTATCGATCCCGGCGAGGTCGTCACCGGTTCGGTAAACAATCCTGGAACAATCATGCTCAAGGTCGCCGACCTCAACCGGATGTTGATGAAAGCCGAAGTCCCAGAGAGTGACGTGTCCAAGGTGAAAGAAGAGAAGGCCGCAAAGATCTTTGTGAACGCTTATGAAGACGAAGATTTCGTCGGGACTGTGACTCAAGTCGCACTAGAACGTACCCGGGCCGATGACGGCAACAACATCTTCTTGACCGAAATTGAATTGGAACTGCTGGGGCGTCGACTGCGGTCAGGTCTGCTGTCAAACACAGAGATCGAGATTGCCGCGCACCGAGGGGTCAAGGTGCCATACCAAGCAGTGCTCACCAAATCACTTGACGAGCTACCTGAAGAATTTCAAGATTCTCCCGAAGTGGACAAAAAAAAGGGACGCTGTCCGGTTGTGTTCATTGAAAAAGATGGGGTAGCCAAGGCGGTTGCGGTCCGTCCCGGGGCCTCCGATCTGACACACCGCATTGTGGAATCTGGAATTGTCGCCGGTGACCGTGTGATCACCGGCCCCTACAAACTGCTGGAAACCATCAAAGACGGTGACGCGGTTGAAGCATCCACCGAAGCCTTGACCCGGCCTGAATCCCAGGCGTCATCCCGCTCCGGACCTCCCGGTCGCCGAGGACGTCGTTGGTGATTATTCGAGTCACCAACTTACGTCGTGAGTTTACGGTAGGCGTGGAGACCATTCGCGCCTTGGCGGGCGTCGATTTATCAATCGAACAAGGGGAAATGGTGGCAATCATGGGCTCCTCTGGATCGGGGAAGAGCACGCTGATGAACATTCTAGGATGCCTCGACCAACCAACTTCAGGCACCTACGAACTTGACGGGAAATTTGTCTCGGGTATGGATGAGAAAGAATTGGCCGGGGTACGAAACGAAAAGATTGGCTTTGTCTTTCAATCTTTTGAATTGCTGCCTCGAACCTCCGCGCTGGCCAATGTCGAACTGCCACTGCTCTATGCAAAAGATCCTGGTGACCGACGGGCCCGGGCCATTCGCGCTCTGGATCGGGTGGGCTTGAGCGATCGTATGGACCACCGCCCGAATCAGCTTTCGGGAGGGCAAAAGCAACGCGTCGCGGTCGCCCGAGCACTGCTCACCGATCCCGCCTTGCTCTTGGCTGATGAACCAACGGGCAATCTCGACACCAAGACCACCGAAGAAATCATGCATCTCTTTGCCGACTTGCACGCCGAGGGGCGAACCGTTGTCGTGGTAACCCACGAACCTGAAATTGCTCAGTGGTGCACGCGCGTGGTTCGGCTGCGCGATGGTCTAATCGAATCGGACAAAGCGGTGGAGCCCCGCCGATGAGATTCTCTCTGCGATTTGTGATTCAAACGATTTTGTTGGCGGTGCGACAAATCCGAGCGCACAAACTTCGTTCATTCTTGACCACGTTGGGCATCATGATCGGTGTCGCATCCGTCTCAACGGTTATTGCCGCTCTCACGGGCCTCAAAGAGCAGGTCCTGAGCGAGTTTGAGTCCTTCGGGGCCAGCAAGATCTTCATCTTCCCCGATCAACCTGATCAGGCAGGCCAAAACCGCTTCCCCTGGCGAGAGATCAAGCTGAAAGAACGGGAGCTGGCCGGGCTGGTTGAAAATTGCCCTTCTTTTGAACAGTTCACTCCGAATACCGACTTTCGATCCACCGTGATTCACGGGCGTAAAGAGGTCCCCAATATCAACGTGGTGGGCATTTGGCCAAGTTGGCATGACATCGAAAACCGACCGGTGGTGATGGGACGACCTTTTGTCGAAGCAGACGAAATTGACGCCAAACCGGTCGCCATCGTGAACGACGACGCCATTGCGGAACTTGAATTGCCTTCAGATCCGGTGGGTTCAATCATTATGGTGAAAGGCCGACGGTTTCTGATTGTGGGAGTCATCGAAACCAACCGTACGGGCATGATGAGCTTCCAGCCCGAGCAAACCGAAATCTGGGTTCCATTCTCAACCGCAAGAAGGATGCAAAGCCCTTGGTCATTTTTCTTTGTGACTGGCCAAGTGAAGTCCCCCGAACTCGTGGATGAAGCTACGGCAGAAGTTCGATATGTCATGCGTTCGATGCGGCAATTGGGACCCGACGACCCCGACACGTTCCGCGTTGAAGCAATCGATCAATACATTGAACAATTTGGAAAATTGGCCACCGGTATCACTGCCATCGCCGCGGGCATTGTGGCGATCAGCCTACTGGTTGGGGGCATTGGCATCATGAACATCATGCTTGTATCGGTGAGTGAACGAACGCGAGAGATCGGATTGCGAAAAGCCGTGGGCGCAACACCAGCTGCAATCATGCTTCAGTTCCTGCTGGAAGCAGTGGTCCTTTCGCTGCTTGGCGGACTCATTGGACTGGGACTTGGACAGGGGTTGGCCTTCTTGCTGACCATACCCGAGCAGGGTCTTCAATCAGCCAGCATTCCCTCCTGGGCCGTCGCTTTGGCGGTGGCCTTTAGTGCCGGTACCGGCGTAATTTTCGGTTTCTTCCCCGCGATGAAAGCGGCACGTCTGGACCCCATCGAGGCCTTGCGTCATGAATAACCCATCCACACATCACATGTTGCGTCCACTGTTCATGCTCTGTCTGATGACATTCGGCTGCCAACGCGAATCAATTCTGACAACAGCACCGCCAGCATTGTCAATCATTCCGGCCGTTGATTTGCCACAACAACATTTCGGCACCGATCGAAACCCTCAAAATCGTCAAGATTCAACCACGACGTTCACACCAACTCCTGACTCCCCTATTGAGTTGGACCTTGGCAGCGTTCGCGCTTCGGCCCTCGAAAACAACCTTGATATCCAAGTGGATCTTCTTGCCATTGACACGGCTGAATCCAGTCTTGCCGAAGCTCGATCGGTTACGGATCCCACTCTTTCAGCCAGCATCAATCGAAGCAGCAGCGACAGCCCTGCGGCCCAAGACACCCAAGGGTCTCAAAACGACAACAGCTCAGCATCTGTGGGTCTAACGATGCCCCTTGGGTCTGGTGACAGCTTGGACGTCCGTCTGCCGTGGTTCCGTTCCTCGACGAATGCAGCGTTCAGTCTGTCGTCGTACAACGCCGCTCAAATTGATGTGACATACCGCTCCCCTTTGAACAAGGGCCGTGGAACCAAAAACTTTGAACGCGGTATTCGTATCGCAAGAACTGATCTTGATCTCACTGTCCTCGCAACCCGTTTATCCATTACCAATACGTTGGCCAACGCTGAACGAGCATATTGGTCCTGGTACGCCGCTGGGGAAGGTTTGGCCGTGGCTGAAGAGCGGGTTCGACTTGCCGAAGATCAAGTCGCACGGGCTGAAAGACAAGTGAAGGCCGGCGCTGCGGCTGAACTGGAAGTCCTGCGGGCAAAGAGTGGACTAAGTGCCGCCCAAGAAGCACGGCTCAACGCCGATGTGAATCATCGAAACACCGAGCGGGCCCTACGGGCAGCGATGCGCCGACCCGACTTGCCACTTGGCCAACAAGGCGGACTCGAGCCCAACACCCTCCCTGACCCCAAAGTTCGCATCTTGGATCGAAAGGCACTCGTGGAGCTGGCTCATAAAGAGAGGGCGGAAGTCGCACAACACAAAGGCCGTTTGTCCAATCTGCAAGAGCGATTCGACGGGGCAATGGACAACGAAAAAGTGGCGGTGGATCTGGTTGCGGGCTGGGGTCGATCAAGCATTGCCGATTCTTTTACCGATGCCTTCGAGAGCATCAACGACGGTCGTGAATGGTCTCTGGGGGTCACCGCAACCATGCCGATAGGGAACAATGCCGCTGAGGCTCAGACCAGATCAGCCCGTCTGGCCAGACTTCGTGAAGTGCGAACTGGTTCATCCTTATTGGAACAAATTGAACGAGAAGTACTCGACGCGGCTGACCGGTATGAGAGTGCTGGCGAACGCATCAGCGCTGCCCGCGAAGAACTGAATGTCACCAAAGCCGCCCTCGCAGGCGAACAACGTCAGTTTGAAGCGGGCACCGTCACCAGCCGGCAAGTGCTCGAAGCGGCCGAAGCACTTGCGGCTGCACAGAACCGAATGGTGAGTGCATTGACGGACCTTGAAACCTCGAGGATCGACTTGGCCTTGGCCTGCGGTGGTTTGCTTGGCCGCGAAGCGATCTCCTTTGGTCTGACCAACTGATCAACCACGAATGCCAAGCCACGCCGCGACCGCGAGAGGGCACAGCAATAATGTGGGGAGATAAGGACCAACTTCAGGCGAAAACCCAGGGACGTCAACCAGCATTGAACCCCAGATGAAGACATATCCACCAAGTCCAAAGATTATGGCACGTCCGCCGGCGCGCACGAGCCCATCTGGTCGCGGTCCAAGCAGTGAAGGCAACACAAAGAACGGCAAAATAAAGCCCGCGAACAACGCGGAAAAGTGGGCGGAGTACTGTCTTCGGAATCTATCTTGAACCGGTCGAACCTCTGAACCACCATTTTGAAGACGCTTCAGTGTGCGTGAAATATCTGTCCAGCCAAACAAGGCGGCAAACTGAGACCGATGTCGAGCCAGGAGAATCATCGGATCAATATCCGACTGCAAGGATTCAACTGGACGCGGTGGACGCGGCAACTCAGACAGATCTATGGCGAATCCGTGAGAAAGATTCCAAAATCCATCGTCACTCCATTGTGCGCTCGAGGCTTCAATTCGGCGAACAGTTCGACCAGTGGGATCACGCTCCAGAACCAGAACGTTGTACATCATGCCTTGCGTGGTATCACAAGACGCCGCACACCAAAGTCGACCATCTCCATCTGGAGTAGGAGGAACGGCAAAAGCACGAATCGCATCTTGACCGATATCGCCCTGAGTTCGAGCCAGCAATGGGGCAAGTTTGGGAACCATGAATTCTTGATTCAACACTTGCAGACTTAACAAGATCAAAGTCCCTTCCGCGATTGGACGCAAAAGTGAACTTCGGGATACTCCCGCGGCCTGAAGGCCAACAATTTCACGATGCCGCTGCATACGAACCAGTGTGAAGCCCGCGGCACCAAGAACAGCTGGCGACCAAAGGAGGGCGTAAAGCTGGAACAAGCGAGGGAGTTGAAAATCAAGGACGAGGCCAAATGCATGAAGGAATCGCGCAAATCCCTCGCCCGAAGCAACTCTCAAATACCGATGGAAGGTCATCAGCGTATCGAGGCTGGTTGCCATCAAAAAGAGCAAGCCAAACAGAAGTACGAAGTTACCTAGGAACCGAGCTCGGACCGTTCGGCGAATGAGTGGTGGCAAAAAGAACTTCATGCCGGACGACTCCGAAGAGCGGCAAAGATCCCAACAACCAATGGGAATATTGGTCCGGCGGCAAGGATCCACTCCGCATTTTCAATTCCGGTTCGAACTGCATTTGTACCCGCGACGACCAACAGCATCGAGAGCAGTGCGGGAAGGTAAGCCAAGGTCCAAACAAGCAACAAAGGACGACCACGCAGGCGTAGCGCAAGAGTCGCTCCGAGTAAAGTGAGACCCGGAAGAGTCGCTGGCATCGCCAACCGGAACCAACGATTCGAAGTGGATTCACTGAGTGCTATTTGAACCGCTGTTTGCAACCGCTCACGTATCTTTTCAGGTACCAATTGCAATCTGGGCTCAATCTCTTGCCAAGTCAACGGCAAGGCTTGCAAATCTATACTTTTGATCTGCAAGTCGTTCAAGCTGATCTCTCTCACGTCCGGTTCCTGATCAACTCTGGCCTGAGGCAAATGGAGCCGGATCCCTGTTGATGCTGCATCAGATCGACCAAGCCATTGCTCCATACCTTGAGAACTCGAAATCCCGGCATCAGTTACTTCTAGGGAGGCACCTGGCGCGGAGATCGATCTTGATTGATCTTCTGAAATGCGCTGCAACCCAACAGAACCGAGACATGCGCCGCCGGGGGTCACCCCTTTGGCAGACAAATGCCAAATTTCACCGTCGCCTGATGAACGGAGCTCCACAAACCCCGTGGTACGAAGTTGTGCATCTACGCTGGCCATAACCCGCTGATCTCGCTCAGACCTCGCAAGAATATCCAAGATCTTCATGACCTTCGGTGATCGATCTGGCTCATCCATCCAACGACTGAGTTCTGGGGTGGTCTGTACTTTTGCCCGTCGCCGGCGAGGATCCTCGGGGTCATACATGCGAATAGGTTTGGGGTCGGCGATTGAAGCCAACACGCCGTCTTCCGGCCGACTCATTACCGCGTCACGCATCCTGAGTTCCATCTCGCGGGGACGGTTGCCATCGGCGGCGTAGACCAATATGTCGATGCGTCGGGCACTAATATCCGAACTCGGTAGCCCGTCACTGTCTCGAGAGACAATGGTTACGCGGTCCAACTGAACACGGTCTTCAAGTCCCGCGCCTTCATCCGGCCCCAAACGCACACCATCGGACGCATGAATCCATACATCACCAGTGTCAAAGGCTTCTCCTCGTTCTACAGAACGGGCAATGGCACTTGCCAGTCCACGAGCAACCACCCGATCGGCCGCCCCCCATGCTTTGGGGACCAGAAAGTTTGACAATAAAGCCAGCAAAAGTCCGGCCAGCAAGCCGCCGGTGGCAACCGGAAGAACCAATCGAAACGGTGAGCGTCCACAAGCTGCCACAGTGACGACTTCACCGTCATTGGCCATGCGATAGACCGCGAGTGTCGCTCCCAAACCGGCAGCCAATGGGAGTGAGTACTCGAGCATTGGCAACGCAACCAAAAAGAGGAACTCAGCCATGCCACCTGCGGAATCAAAATCTCCCCCGCTCAGTGGTCGCAGAGCCGCACCAAATACCGCCAAGACCAAGACAACCACCAAGGTGTAACCCACCGAGCGCAACGTCTCTTTGATCACCATTCGATCGAGGCGAGACAAGAGGCCAAACATATGAATGGTCCGTCCAGATCAAGCTGGACGGGTCATGCTCCCAGGATCGAGCAAGCGGTCCAACTCCTCGGGTTCAACCAAGCCGCGACGCAGAGTCTCCTCTCGAACAGTGCTCCCATTCTTGAACGCCGATTTGGCAATGTCCGCCGCTTCGTCATAACCAATGACTGGCGCCAACGCGGTGCAAGTCATCAAACTCCGCTCGAGGTGGTGTTCGATTTCAGAAAGATTGGGCTCGAGTCCTTCTAAGCAGCGATCCACCAACATGTGAGCCGTGGCCGCCAGCAGTTCAATCGAATCCAATAATGCTTCGGCCATCATGGGCATGGCCACATTCAATTCCAAAATAGAGCCGACCCCCCCAGTGCCACCCAGTGTGATGGCCAAGTCGTTCCCTTGCACGCGGCATGAGACCATCATGGCGGATTCGCAGATGACTGGATTCACTTTTCCAGGCATGATTGAAGAACCAGGTTGCACGGCGGGCAGAGAGACCTCGAACAAACCACCGCGTGGACCAGACCCCATCCATCGCAAATCGTTTGCAATCTTGGTGTACGACACCGCAATGGTTCGAAGAAATCCAGAGGCTTCTACGACGCAATCTCGGGTGGCCTGAGCTTCAAAGTGATTTTCTGCTTCGGCAAAGGCAATCCCCATCGCTGATGACAGTCGCTCTGCCACTTTGGACCCGAAGTCAGGATGCGTGTTGATGCCAGTACCCACTGCGGTGCCGCCAATCGGCAGATTGGATGCCAATGCCAGAGACGCGGATTCCGCGCGACCGATGGCTTTCTCAATTTGCTCGGCGTACCCAGAGAACTCTTGACCGAGGGTGACTGGAGTTGCATCCATCAAATGCGTACGGCCCAACTTCACAATTTCAGCAAAGGCAGCCGCTTTGTCTCGGAGCACATCACGCAACCGTCTTAGCGCAGGAACCAACGATTCAGAGATGGCCTCCGCCCCGGCCAACTGCATGGCCGTTGGGAAAGTGTCGTTCGAGGACTGCCCCATATTGGCATGGTCATTCGGGTGAACCGGCTCCTTCGCACCAATAGGCTTCCCCGCCTCCACACAGGCGAGGTTCGAAAGGACCTCATTGACATTCATATTCGTACTGGTGCCGCTGCCCGTTTGAAACACGTCGACCGGAAAATGGTCCATCGCTTGCCGGCCGTCTGATCCTGCGACCAAAGCTCCAGCCTTGCCGTTTAAACCAGAGCGGATGACCTGTGCCGCTTGCGCAATAGCATCAGCAATCGAAGGGTCAAGCCGACCAAGTTCCGCGTTCACGCCTGCACAAGCTTCCTTGAGATGAGCGAAAGCTTGAATGACCGATGCGGGTACCGGTCGACCACTAATGGGGAAGTTCAGGACGGCCCGTTGGGTTGATGCTCCATGAAGGATGTCAGAAGGCACCTCCATCTCACCCATTGAGTCACGTTCAGTTCTTGTCGTCATGTTCCGAATCGTACCGCTCGGCGAAGCACTGCATCAGGTTCACAATTGATCCAGCATCTTTAGGGCCAAGCAAATCGTGACCAGCTTCCGGAACCGATTCGAAAGACCATTTTTTCTCGGCCGCCACCCGCTGAACACTGGCGATAGGAGCAACCAGGTCTTGCTCGCCATGGATCAACATCACCGGAGTTGTCACTTCAATATCGCGCAGCAGTCCTGGGAGCCGATCTTTCTGCCGAAGCCACCAGCACACGGGACCGGCAAAAATCCCAGTAGGGAGCCCTCGCTGGCGAATTTTTCCTCGGAGCGCTTCGGGGAGATCACCAGCCCCAAGTCCAATCGTGGCATCTACGCATGATGCACCTGCGGCGGTACGCAATGCGACCCCCGCTCCCATGGACATCCCAGCGACGCACCATCTCTGGCCGGTTGACTCAAGCCAATCCACCAAGGCTTCGTGTTCCGTCTTGCCCAGCGACACCTCACCTGAAGCGTCCCCATGGCCAGGGAAGTCCACAACCACGACTGAGCCTGCATTCGGGAGAAGCTGTTCCAAAACATGCATCCAAACTCGACGGGACCGACCGTGGCCATGCAGCAAGAGCCAGTTGATTTCCCCCGGGCCATCAAGCATCCAAGCGGCGTCCAGTCCATCTAGGTCCCGCCATGGAACACCAAGGTGGTCAGGATCAAGCGCTAATCCTCTTCCCAACGCCCAGCCCTCCCGAACACGAGGGGGGCACACGACGGCCCGATAGATCGAACGCAACACCAAGAGATACAAGATGCTGAAGCCCAAAATAGGCAAGACTGAATATTCAAAAAACGTAGACACGGGAACGGAGCGTATCCTCCCCACCATGACTGAGACCAGCACTGAACCGTTGATTGTTGAACGCGAAGGATCTGTCGGGATTTTGCAACTTCACCGACCCAAGGTCTTGAACGCACTGAACCCGGAACTCATGGCCCAATTGGCCACCGCCGCTGAATCATTTGATGAAGACCCCGAAATCAAAAGTATTGTGATTCTTGGATCAGAACGGGCTTTCGCTGCCGGGGCTGACATCGCGGACATGGCCCCCCGTTCCGTCGCGGAAATGAAGCAACGCGATCAATTTCGAGATTGGGATCGATTGCGTCGAGTGAGGACCCCAATCATTGCGGGCGTGAGCGGTTTTGCCCTCGGTGGCGGATGCGAGTTGGCCATGCTTTGTGATTTGGCGGTAGCGGCTGACAACGCCAAGTTTGGCCAACCTGAGGTGAGCATCGGCGTCATTCCTGGTGCTGGAGGCACCCAGAGGCTGGCTCGGAGTGTGGGGCGAGCGGTGGCCATGGATCTGTGCCTAACTGGTCGCATGCTTGATGCGGAAGAAGCACTTCGGATTGGTTTGGTCAGTCGTGTGCTGCCCACCGAAGGCTTCGCCGAGGCGGTGAAAAATATTGGGCGTGAAATTGCCAAACAAGCCCCTCTTGCCGTCCGACTTGCAAAGGAAGCGGTCAATGCGGCCTTCGAAACACCACTTGAAGGTGGTATCCAAGCCGAACGCAACCTGTTCTTCAGCTGCTTTGGCACCGAAGATCAAAAAGAGGGCATGCAAGCGTTCCTTGAAAAGCGCAAGCCCAATTGGAACAACTGCTGAAGTCTGGGCGGTAGGCTGTCGCCACCAGCTGAAAAGGAGATCCCATGGATTCGGCATCCCTCAACCACTCAATGATTGATAACCAAGAAGCCCAAGCCGCTCAAGCAGCGGCTGACCAGTTTGGCACACTTGGACACGAGTCGATCGAATCTATGTTCATCAGCCAGCGGTACGACGGCTACTCAGAAGACAATCAAGAAGCTTGGCAAAAGTTGTACGCGGAGCAAATGGCATATCTTCCAGAACGCGCTTCCAAGGTGTATCTGGACGGCGCAAAAGCCATTGGTCTCAAAGCCAATGCCATCCCGAACATCGTTGAACTGAACGCCCGACTCGAACCACGTACCGGCTGGAACTCAGTACCGGTGCCGGGATATATCCCCGCAAAAGCATTCTTCGCATGTCTGGCCGCCCGACGATTCCCAACCACCATCGTGATTCGTCCGCTCAAACGGCTGGATTATCTTCCCGAGCCCGACATTTTTCACGACGTCTTCGGCCATGTGCCACTCCATGCCGACCCGGTATTTGCAGACTTCTTGCAGACGTACGGCCAGGCTGCCCTGCATGCCACCACTGAACAGCAAACCGAAGAACTCGCCCGTTTGTTCTGGTTCACCGTGGAATTCGGATTGATTCAAGAAGATGAACGTCTCAAAGTCTACGGCTCGGGATTGATCTCCAGTCCCGGTGAATCGCGCCACGCATTGGAAAGCAACGAAGTCGAAAGAAGGCCATTTGATCTGGAACAGGTGATCGCCACCCCGTTTGAAATCGACCACTACCAGCCAATCTTGTACACGCTCGACTCTTTTGGCCAACTGCGCGAAGCGATGCTCTCTTATGCCAGTCGCCTCCAACCAGCCTAATCATGCTTCCCATCATTTTGTCTGTGATACTGGGTGGCCTGGGCTGGGTGATGTTCAACGCTATGGGTATCAAACCCGCACTGATGACCATTTCAATGGTGGCCGTTGGCGTTCTGGCGTTCCGACTTCTGCAGCGTCAAGAAGGGGGAACCGCCTTCCCTTCCGATGAAGAAGAAGATCACCAATCCTCACCGGATTAGTGAGGCACTTCTTTCACCGCGTTTCGGTTCCACGACGGCACCCGTACTTCGATTGGGCCACTGCCTTCCACAACCGCCTGACAGCAAAGACGAGAATTGATCTGGAGACCAGGCGCTTCCTCAACGCGGTCTTCCTCTTCCTCTTCGGCTTCGGAACAATCGGACATCCCTTTGGTCACGTAAACGTGGCATGTCGAGCATGCACACACACCGCCGCAGGCATGTTCAATGTTGATACCAGCCTGAACGGCTACCTCCAGCAGAGGCTGACCCTTTGCGGCCTTCAGCTCCCAGACAGCCTGATCGGTATCCGTTAAGCCATGAGGATCGTCAAGGTGAAATGTCACCGAAACGGTTTTATCGGCGTGTGCGAATTCGCTGTGACCCATGTGCATGCCCGTATCCTAGTCGCATGAGCGTTGGTATTTTGGGCCTCACCGAAAAGCAATTCCTTGCCGAGGCAGACAATCTCAGCATGACCCCAGCAGCCGCTGGTCGGCACTGGCGTCAACTTTTTCGCCAAGGGACCTTGCCGCCCGAGATCCAAGGCAAAGTAAAAATCCCCTCCATGCCTATTGTGCGGCGCGAGCCGGACGGTGACACGTTGAAATTTGCCCAGCAGCTCGAAGGAGGCCTAGAGACCGAAAGTGTCATTTTGCCCCAGCGAGGTCGTACGGGCCGAATTCGAACGAGTCTTTGCGTCTCCTCCCAGGTGGGATGTGCAATGGGTTGCCGATTTTGTGAAACCGCCACTCTCGGTCGGCGACAGCAATTGACAACAGATGAAATTGTGGGCCAATGGTTTGCGGCTCGGCACAGCGAAGGGCGAAGTATCACCAACATTGTGTTCATGGGTATGGGGGAACCAACGGACAACATCGAATCCGTACTGCAAGCCATCCGAGTGCTCACCGAACATGGAGGCCCTGCGATCCCAGCCTCCCGAATCTCGGTTTCAACCGTAGGTCGATCCCAAGGCATCGAGCGACTCGCGGAGTTCGCCAACGAACCTGGATTCCGACAACTGCGCCTTGCCGTTAGTTTGAACGCGCCTGACGATGCCGTGCGGCAAACCCTTATGCCGGTCAACCGTGCTGAACCCATGGCTGACCTGCACGCAGCCATGTCCGCCTGGCCCGCTGGGAACCGATTGCCAATTTTGGTGGAATACGTTCTTATTCCAGGAGTAAACAATGCACCGGGACATGCCACCGCGGTTGCTAAGTTTCTTCAGGGACTTTCAGTCAACCTCAATGTGATCCCGTACAACCCGATCCGGGATTCACCATGGCTGGCGCCAACTGAATCAGAGGTTGTGGCATTCTGCGCTGAAGCACGTGAAGCTGGACTGAGAACCAAACGTCGACGCACTATGGGACGCGACGCCATGGCTGCCTGCGGACAACTTGGGAATCCGGCCCTCAAACGCGAACGTCCCACCCGATCAAAGTAAGCACCGACCGATCGTTTTGATCCGGCGTTCGGTTCAAATCAAATCACGATTCCATTCGTACAGCGCTACGGCCGTCGCAACGGAAACATTCAAACTTGGCACTGAAAGCGCCATGGGAATGTTGACAACTTCATCGCATTCATCAAGAACAGCGTCAGGAATACCGACTGCTTCGGCACCAACCAACAATGCGTCACGGTTTCCCGGAGTCAAGGTGCGGAGATCTACAGAACGAGGACCGGTCTCTAGTGCGATGATTCGAAAATCCAGCTCACGAAGCCATACCAAGGCCTCGTGGAGATCTGGAGCAACACCCCAAGGAATACTGAAGACATGGCCAACTGATACACGTGATGCCTTGCGATACAGAGGGTCGGCACATGCGTCATCCAGGAGCACGGCATCGGCTTCAAATCCTGCAACATTGCGGAAAATTGAACCGATATTGTCGACGTCAGTCACACCAACCGGAACCACAACCCGCTTTCGTCCGGGTTGGGCCAAATGACTCAACCGAGCTTGGGACTCCAGTGCTCGGCGATGCGGGCGGTGCCCCGCCGCCAAGACCCCGCGATGAATTCGAAATCCAGCAATCTCAATCATGCCCGCCAGTGACGTGACATAGACGGGTATTTCCTCAGGAAGATCACTCAAAACATCAGCCATGTTCTGAAACGCTGCCTCAGACAGCAACAGACTGTGCACTTGCTCGTGATGCTGGACAAAGCGAGTGACGACTCGCTTGGATTCCACTAAAAATAAATCATCCCGCCCACGTAAATCGCGGTCTCGCACATCGCGGTACGGCTCCAGCCGAGGGTCATCCAAATCGTCGATCAAAATCTTCACAGCCGGGAACGCACTCTAATTTCTGCCGGAGCGGCAGTGACCACATGGTGAGGTGGAACCGACTCGGTCAAAAATACGCCTCCCCCGACCATACACCCCCGACCAACGACGGTGTCTCCACCCAAGATTGTGGCCCCGGCGTAGACCACCACATCGTCCTCCAACGTGGGATGGCGTTGCCCTGAACCACGCAGCACCCGACCATCCGCATCGGTTGGCAAAGACCGAGCACCCAAGGTCACTTGCTGATAGATCCGGCAACCATCGCCAATCTTGGCGGTCTCTCCGATCACGACCCCGGTTCCGTGGTCAATGAAGCACCTGGCCCCAATGGTGGCGCCGGGATGAATGTCAATTCCGGTCTCAGAATGAGCGATCTCAGAAAGCATTCGGGCCAACACTCGTGCCCCACCAAGATGTAACTCATGGGCAAACCGGTGCACCGCGATCGCTTTGATCCCTGGGTAACACAGCCAGGCTTCGGATGGGCTGGTCATCGCCGGATCACCACGCTCCGCGGCTTCCAAATCCCCCGCCAACATTGTCCGAAGCCGGGGGATCGAAAGCACCACGGCATCCTCCAACATCGGCTGTGTTTTGGTGAGACCGCGCAAGGCCGCACGCAGCTGGGTGCGCAGCAAAATGAATGCTTCGGACAATGCGGACTCTCGTTCAGGACCCGCTGGAATTCTCTCCAAAGATCCCGGAAGCAACAACGGCAAGACGGCATCTAGCACCGCTAAGGCCTCATTTGGCGTAGGACAGGCGTCCCAAGATTCACATCCAGGGAAATCTTGCCATTCGTCCAGTGGGTCCCGTGAGGCCATAAGTGTGAATCGTACGCCTACCCGTGGTAGGGTGAGATTTGCATGGCTGAGGAGTACTTGGATCTTGATGGCCTTCGTGCCGTGCTGAACCAGCATCCAGATGGCACCCCAATGGACGTGCTGTACGAACTGCTGCAGCGTGTGCAGGTGAGTTGTGAAGATGTGGCCTCCAGCATCAGCTTTGGCGATGACGAATACGAACGGAATCCCGTTTGCTCAGGTCCCGGATGGGAGCTTGTGTGTATTTGCTGGCGGCCTGGTCAGACCAGTCCGGTCCACGATCACCGTGGCAGTGGATGCGGCATTCTTGTGCTTCGTGGCACGCTGACCGAAACCGTATTTACAACGACTGAGGATGGCCCGATGTCGGTGATGGGCAGCCGTAATTTGCAGCAGGGCGAGATCTGCGCCAGTCACGATGATGACATTCACCGGATTGAAAATGCCGGCGATGAAAATCTTGTGACGCTGCACGTGTACACCCCACCGCTTCGAGACGTCCGACTGTTTGACGCTGGAACTGGTGCAGTACGACCTTTGACCTACGACGAAATTACCGGCCGGCCGATCTACTCCGTGACCGGTTGATCTCCCGCGGAATATCTCTGCCACAGCTCACGCACCTTCAGCAGGCCCATTGGCGGATGCACCACCCCGGTAACCAATGGCTCGTCCGCAAACTTTCTTGCGCTTGGGGGCACACCGATCACCCGAAGCATCGGAGGAGTTCGGTCATCCACCCAAGCCGTACAGGGGCCAAACCGAGTGGAGACACATTCGTCATGCACCTCCAAACCAAGTGGGTCCAGGACGGTAAGAACATCCACAGCACTGGCATGCACTCGGATCCTGATCTCGGCGCTTTGATTCCAATATCCAAGGGTAAGGCGACCACTCAGCCGAACTTCAGGCTGCACCAACGCCGATTCAAAAGCCTCCATGAGTCCAAGAGCCGTTTCCAACGCTTCATAATGTCGATTGCGAACCACCCAAGGTCCATCATGTTGGAGTTCCAAAATTTCAAGATGGCGGTAGACCAACGATTGGGGAACTGAAGCCATGTGCCCCGCGGCTTGCTTGGCGGCCTGAATCGTCACTCCCGGACGCTCGTACATCCACCGTGCCAACTGGGCGGCAAGAACTGTGTTTTCGTCGGGTTCTTGATGCACCTTGGACACAACCTTTCGTGGGGAACGTCGACAAACGTATACTCATCACATGCAATGCGATGAGTGTGGCAAACCAGCAAATGTGCACGAGATTCGAGTCGAAAACGGAATGAAGACCGAACGGCATCTTTGTGCCGAATGTGCTGCTCAAGCGGGCTTAACCGCCAACCAGCCCCAAATAGACGCACCGAGCAACCCCGTAGAAATGATCAAACAGGTCTTGGCCGCTGGTCCAGAGATGGAAGTCCGCGCCGCTCCTGAATGTCCAACGTGCGGGGCAAACTTCGCCCGGTTCCGAAAGATGGCCCTTTTGGGGTGCCCAGACTGCTACAAGGCACTCGAAGCACCACTCCAACCACTTATTCTCCGGAGCCAGGCCGCCGAGGCACGTGAACTCCCGGAGCATCAAGGCCTGCATCCCGCAGGCTCCAAATCACCAACTTCATCCCAAAAAACACGGATTCGGCTGGAACGAGAACTCCAGGCCGCCATCCATGCCGAACAGTATGAGCGGGCCGTTGATTTACGCGACAAGATCCAAAAACTCTCCGACGATTTGGATGTCACGGACCCATCGGAATGATTCTTCCTTTTGAACAACACGAAGATGACGCTCTCCTAGATGTGGTGCTGATCAGCCGAGCCCGATTGGCTCGAAACATGACTGGGGAGCCGTTCGTAAACCGAGCCAACCGGGAAGATCAACTTCGCATTCGTGATGGGATTGCCGCCGCGCTACGAGGCCTTCCTGAACTTGGCTTGAAGTGGTTTGATCCTGAAACCGCGCCCGCTGCAGAAGGGCAAGTCTTGCTCGAACGGCACTTGGTCAGCCCCAAATTCTTGGAACCAGGACCCCACCGCTTGGCAGGCTACCGCGACGACGCGCGGCTTTCGGTGATGATCAACGAGGAAGATCACTTGCGGATCCAAGGCTACGGTTTAGCGGGCGGCCTGGCTTTGGCATGGGACAACGCCAAAGGCTGCGAAAGACTGCTTGACGAACACCTCAATTTTGCATTCGACAACCAATTGGGCTATCTCACGGCCTGCCCCACCAATTTGGGGACAGGGATCCGACTTTCGCTGATGCTACACCTGCCCGGAATAAGCCTTGTGGGCGGCATGGATCGCATGCAACACGCGGCGAATGATCTCAACCTTGAGATGCGTGGCACCACCGGAGAGGGCTCCGAAGCCATCGGACATCTCCACCAAATAAGCAATCGCAGAACCCTCGGCATTGACGAAGAGGATCTGCTTCATTTCCTCGAAGAAGACTTTCTCTCTCGGGTGGTCAGGGAAGAACGCCGAGCCCGTGACACATTGCTTTCGACCCGAAGAGAATTTCTTGAAGACCGCGTACAGCGTGCATTGGCGATGCTTCGCCATGCTCGACTGCTCGGCGAACGGGAAGCTTTGGATTTGCTCTCCGAACTTCGACTCGGCATTGCCGTAGGCCTACTCTCCGGTGTACCGCTTGAGACCGCAGGGCAATTGATGCAACGCGTGAGATCCGGTCACCTCACTCGAGCCACGGGGTGCACCGAGGAAGAACCGCTTCGTATTCAAAGAGCTGATCTTGTTCGGCGTGAACTTGGCGGCGACACCACCACACCGAATACAAAGTAAAAACCCTTTCCGTTCGGCAACTCAGTCGTCGACGGTCGAAGAAAGCGCTTCGGCCAAAGCGAAATCTTTGGCCGTAATGCCACCGAAATCATGGGTTGTGAGCCCAATTCTGACCGTGCACCAACGGATGTCCAAGTCAGGGTGATGATCTGCCGCCTCGGCCAAAAATCCGGCCTGCACCACAAAGGCAATGGCGGCTGAAAATGAGGCAAAAGTCCGTTCATGGCGAAGCATGTCACCTTCACGCCGCCAATCAGAATGTTCGGCGAGCCAGGCATCAATCTGAGATTCATCAAGTTTCATCACGCCCAGCGTAGGCTGGTCACATGGACGCCGCACCAACGACCCGTTTGGCCCCAAGCCCAACCGGAGGCTTGCACCTGGGAAACGCTCGCACATTCGTGGCCAACTGGGCACTGGCCCGCCAACGCGGTGGCAAGGTACTCATGCGTATTGAAGACGTGGCTCCCACCTCCACCACGAGCACTTGGGATGACGACGTGCTGGGTGTCCTGCGGTGGCTTGGTCTCGATTGGGATGGCCCCCCCCTGATCCAAAGCGCTGAGTTGCCGCCGCATCAAGAAGCGCTTAATACGCTTGCCGCCCGCGGGTTGGTGTTTCAATGCTCCCGGACACGCAAAGAATTGGTGCTGGTAACGGCCCCACAAGAAGGTGATTTTGAAGCACGCTACGCCCCTGAACTCCGCCCACCCCAGCCATGGCCAACGGACCCAAAGACTGCCCCAAAGGGTCAAAATTGGCGGGTAAAAACCGAGCCCGGCGTGGTGTCATTCAGTGATGAATTTGCTGGGAATCAATACTTCGATCCTCACCGCGATGTGGGCGATTTCATCCTGTGGACCAAACGCGGGCAGCCCTCATACCAGTTGGCATGTGTGATCGACGACTACCGAACCGGCGTCAACATGGTTTTCCGCGGTGATGATCTTTTGTCCAGTACCGCACGGCAAATCGTGCTGGCAAAATTATTAGGACTACCACTCCCAAAGTGGTGGCACGTGCCCCTGGTTCTGGACGAAAAAGGCGACCGGCTCGCCAAACGAAATCGCTCCATTCGGCTCACTGAACTTCGAGATGCAGGCGTTGACCAAGGGGCTGTCTTACGACTCTTGGCGAAGTGGTGTGGGCACGAAGCACCACAGCACATCAAGAATATTCAAGACTTCCTTGCGGGGTTCTCAATCGAGCGTATGCCAAGAGAACCTGTCCGTTGCACCAAGCAAGACCTGGAACAACTGCACGAACGGTGAAAATTTATCATTCTTGATCGGCAGATAGAAATGTTTCCAACGTACCCTGAAGCAGTAAAAATGAAGCACCTGGCACAAACAATCTATTGCGGTCCACCTTGGCTGATCTTGATGTTGACCTTCTTGCCATCTCTTCTACTGGGTTGCGGACCAGCTCTGCCTCAGGAGCCTCTTCCGCTACGCATCGGCGATCAAACTTTTGCGATGAAGCTGGCCTGCACACCCGCAACACGAGAACGTGGGCTTGGGGGCGTTCGAGAGCTCGCCGCCGACGAAGGAATGATTTTCGCCTTTCCTCAACGTTCCGTTCGCTCTTTTTGGATGAAAGACTGCTTCATCGACCTCGATATTGTTTTTGTCGATGATCGAAGTCGAGTGGTGGATTTGGGCCAAATGAAGGCCGAACCCCCGCGTACACCAGATGAATCTCAGGCCGCTTACGAAATTCGATTGCAGACCGGTGCCGCCCGATCAAGAAACCCAGCCCGCTTTGTGTTGGAGTTCGCATCCGGAACAATCGATGCCATCGGACTGTCTATCGGTGATCGGGTTGAATTTGACGCTGAAACACTGAAGTCGGTGGCCAAATAACCCGAAGCGAGGGTGTGTCCACTGCTTCACCCCCACCATCTGCCCCTCCAACCTGGACGGTTGTATTTGCCGCCGAGGAAGAATGGCTCCCCCAAGCCAAGGCTTGGGCCAAGCACCTGCAGACCCTGTGGCGGCCTTCTTTTGCTTCAATCGAATGGAGTACACCTGGCAATCAAGATGATTTGCTTCGTGCCGACACTGTGGTTCTTTTTGGACCCCAAGATCGACTCACCCTTCCCGCTGAGAATGTCCGAGAACATGGACGAAGCGTCACTTTGGTGAGCACCGACGGAAAGATCCATACTCCTGAACTGCTTCAGGTTCGAATCGAATCCCTGTTGGAACAAGAAGACGAAATTCGACAACTTCGCAAAGATTTCGACTTTGCCTCAACCCAATCTCCGGCCTTGCAAGACGCCGATGAATTGCGACGTGAACTCGAAGCCGCAGCAAGCTTTCAAAAAGATCTGCTTCCACAATTTCCGGTGAAGTCGGGAAACTTGGTGGTTCACGGTCTTTGGCGACCCAGTCGTTACTTGGCGGGCGACCTGCTTCGAGTTGAGCCCACATCTGACGGTGGCTTGATTGTTCTGCTCTGTGATGTGATGGGGCACGGGATCCCCGCAGCTATTGGCAGCGCTTTGCTGACCCAGTCTTTTGAGCATGCCCGCCAAGCCTCGGGTGCCAATCCCACAGAAATTTTGGCACACCTGAACCAAGATGTGTACCGCGCACAGCACCATCAAGGCGCTCGGGCGTGGTTTGCTTCTGCCATTTGCGCTCATGTCACCCCCAGTGGGACCATAAACGTGGCCTCCGCAGGACACCCCCAAAGTTTGGTACTTGGCGAAGACCAAGGGGATGCCACCACCATTGATGTGTCCGGACCACTTTTGGGAATTCATGACACTGCCGATTACCTTGCCGCAACCCACCAACTTCCCGAGCACGGAAAGTTGATCCTCCACTCAGATGGCTTTGAGTCAATGCACCGCGGAGAAGGATCAGCTTTAAGCAACGTGCAGCAAGCCTTTGCGAAATTGGCCGCAAATACCGATGCCGCGGGACTCGTTGATCAGTTGGAACTGCACCGCAACACCATCCTTGGGCGAACCGGCCAAACGGATGATCTTTCGCTGCTTTGTCTGGAGCGATGCCAAGAAGGCGACCAGTCCAACGCGTTGCGCCTGGTCAGTTAAGAATCCAAACCACCAAGACCCATCGATCGGATGGTCTGGACCACCGTACGACACAGCACATCGGTTTCGATGTGTATGGAATCACCAACTTGCAGATCCCCCAGATTGGATCGACCCAAGGTCTCTGGAATCAATGCAACTTCAACCGACGCCTTATGTCGTGTTGCCACCGTGAGCGAAACGCCGTGCAAAGTGATGGAACCTTGAGGAACAATTGAATCCATCAAGGCCTCGGGAACATC
Source organism: Phycisphaerae bacterium (assembly GCA_002700845.1). Taxonomy (GTDB): domain Bacteria; phylum Planctomycetota; class Phycisphaerae; order Phycisphaerales; family SM1A02; genus UBA8653. Next base: position 21,271 of record PAFA01000003.1, read on the forward strand.
AACACACAACCGCCAACCCTGAGCCCCCTTGGATTCATTTGCACTTACGACCCCACATGCTTCGACATGACCTTGAACGTGGTGCCCATCCACCGCATCTCCCACTCTCATGGCGGGCTCCAAATGCACCCGATCTCCAGAGCGAAGTTTGGACAGGGTGGTCAAGTCGAGAGTTTGCTGCACAACATCAAAAACAAGCCCCTGGGCGTGGGGATCCACCACGGTCAGACAGACCCCGTCAAGGGCGATGGAATCCCCGGCCCGGACCGATGTGAGAGCTGGCTCAGGCCGTACGGTGAGACGAACGCCTGTGGACTGGGCTTCCGCGGACAAAATTTCACCAAAATGACGAATCACACCCGTGAACATGGAGACTCCTCCTTGACGATGCAGACCTGAAGTCGGGATACTGGATCATTCACCATAGTCGCCAAACTGGCAACTCCGAGGAACCCCTATGCCCCGCATCCAAGACTTCATCCGGATCGCCATTTTGGCCATCACCACTGGCCTAAGCTCCACCGCGGTGGCCGGGGACACCGTTCCCTTCGAAACCGCAAAAGCCATTGGACGGCGGGTGGCCTGGTCCGCAGCTCTACCCGGTGGTGAGGTTCAACACGCTGAAGAATTGGGGTCCCAATTCTTTGTGTTGGATGCCAAGAATTTCCTGTCCAGTTTGGACCTAAAGACTGGGCGAATCATGTGGAGCGTTCAGGTCACAGGCCCAGAATCATCTCCCGAGTTCATCCACGCTTTTGAAATGCGACGAGGCCAAGGCTTGGCCGCCAAAGTGACTCCAATGGTCTTGGTTGGTCTTGGGTCGGAATTGCTGAAGTTTGATGGCACCAATGGAGCAATGACCAAACGGGTTAATGTCGATCGACTTCCAGACACCAACCCCATCACGGTGGGCAACTACATGGTGTACGGCACCAACCGTGGTGTGGTCCAGTGGTACAACCCCGACCTCGAAGTTCCCTGGCGTGCCTTTGACTGCGGCGATGCCATGGCTTGTGACATCTCAGCAAATGACAACTTACTGGTGGCTGCCGCCCGTGATGGCGGCGTGCTGTGCTTGCAGTCCGGCAATGGCAGCCTGGTCTGGCGAAAGAAGTTGCTCGGTCCCGCAACCGGACCCGCAGCCGTTTCAGGCAACAAGGTGTACCTCGCATCGGCTGACGGCTACATCCGCTGTTACAACCACTTTGACTCCCCAGTTGCATGGGAACGCTTGTTGGAAGGTGTACCCGCCGGCGGCCCCGTGGTGATCGGAAAAGATTGCTACATCTCCGTCCCCGGAAAGGGTTTGCATGCCTTTGCCGCCGCACCTCGAGACGAACCTGGAGGCGTCCTCAAGTGGATCTCCAAGAGTTCGGAAGGCCAAATCATTGCTCATGACGATCAAACACTTCTGCTCCACGACGCCGAAGCCAAGGTGCTTCGAGTGGTGCGACGAAAAGATGGTCGCATGTCCACCAAAGCCACCGCCGGTGCGAACACCTTCATCCAGACTTCTGGCCCATTGGTGGCATTCGTCGGCGAAGCCGGTGTTGTTGGGCTGGCCAAACGAAACTGAATCTAATTTAGACCCGTGCAGAATCAACCAGACCTCGTAACCGTTCGTCGGGCTTTACTGTCCGTAAGTGATAAAACCAAGATTGTGGATTTTGCCAGCGCCCTTGCAGCGCGTGGCGTCGAGCTGGTCTCTACTGGAGGCACGGCCCGCGTTTTGGAAGAGGCGGGCTTAACCGTTCGACCAATCGACGACCTCACCGGCTTTCCAGAAATGATGGATGGTCGACTCAAAACTCTGCACCCTCGGGTGCACGGAGGACTCTTGGCCCGACGGGAATTAAAAAGTCACCAAGACGCTGCGGAAACTCATGGGATCGACGCCATCGATCTGGTCTGCGTCAACCTGTATCCCTTTGCCGAAACCTTGGCTTCCGGTGCGCCGCCAGATGAGGTCATCGAACAAATTGACATTGGTGGTCCGGCCATGGTGCGCAGTGCTGCCAAAAACCATGCGTGGACCGCGATCGTGACCTCCCCTGATCAATACGACACGATTAAAGCGGAATTGGATCAAAACGACGGCAAGTTGACCCCAAAAACCCGTGCTGATCTCGCCGCTGAAGCCTTCCGAACCACCGCGACTTATGACGCCGCGATCTCGACTTGGATGCTCGAGTTCACCGGTGCACAAGTCACCAACACTGTGGCTCCGCCAGTTGAACTGGCTCTTTTGCCGGGACAACCGCTCCGATACGGAGAAAACCCCCACCAAGCGGCTTGGGCCTATCCCGCCCGCTCGGCAAACGGAGTACTCCAAGCCGAACAACTTTCGGGCAAAGAACTCAGTTACAACAATCTCGCGGATGCGGCCGCCGCACTGGATTTGGTGGCGGACCTTGGACAGAACGCGAGTGCCGCTGCGGCCATCATCAAACACACCAACCCGTGCGGTGCGGCGGCTGGGACCGATCCACTCTCCGTCCTCGAAGACGCCTGGGCTGGGGATCCCGTCGCGGCATTTGGGGGGATTTTGGCCCTCTGGTCAGAGGTTGACCTTCCACTGGCGGAACATATTGCCCAACCAGGACGATTTCTTGAAGTCATTCTGGCCCCCCGTTTTTCCTCCGAAGCGGCAACCCGACTGGCCGAAAGATGGCCCAATGCGAGATTGCTTGCCTTTGGTGATCTTGACCCGGCCGGACAAGTCCGAGTGGTCAAATCAATTCGGGGCGGCGCTCTGGTTCAAGAGCAGGATGATCTCATGACCGACCCGGAAAGTTGGGACCACGTCGCCGGACCAAAGCCCGGTGCCACCAGCCTTACGGCATCCACCCATCTCTGGACCATCGTGAAGCACTTGTCATCCAACGCCGTTGCGATTGGCGACTCACGCGGCTTGTTGGGTGCTGGAGCCGGCCAAATGGACCGATTGACCTCATGCCGGATCGCGATTGAAAAAGCTGGGGAACGACTGACCGACTCTTCAGGAGCGATCGCAACCAGTGATGCCTTCTTCCCCTTTGCCGATGGGCCTAAATCATTAATCGATGCGGGTGTCAAGACAATCGTGCAACCCGGCGGATCCAAACGTGACCAAGAATCCATTGACCTTTGCAACGAACGCAACGTGACCATGTTGTTCACCGGTCGCCGGCACTTTCGTCACTGATCACAAAGTCTGAGGGATCTCTTCGCTTTCGCGAAGTTCGACATTCCAATACGCGTCGTTCAAAAAAGCCTTCCAAGAACGGAACTGTGCGGGCCCAACCCGAAGGCTTCGATTTGGATCGATTTTCGGCCGTCTGGGCTGTCGAATAAGGTGCATATTGGCTTGGGATGGCGTTCGGCCACCCTTCTTGGCATTGCACTTGTAGCAAGCACACACCAAATTCTTCCAGCTGTTCTCACCGCCCTGGACGCGGGGCACAACATGATCAATCGTCAAGTCTTTGATCCGGAAGCGTTGCCCGCAATATTGGCATCGGTGTTCATCACGCGCAAAAATGTTGCGGCGAGAGAGTTTGGTTTGAAGGCGAGGGAATTTGTCATATCCAAAGAGACGGACCACCGGTGGAACCGGGAGTTCCAATCGAGGAGTCGTCACCCACCGGTATTGATCACCCTCCAGCTCACGACGAACGTCGGCAATATCGCACCAATCCGAGAAGTCGTAGGTACGCATTCCTTCGTCTTCAACTGCGATCACTTCGGCCAACTCTTTGCAAAGCAAACTGAAAGCACGACGAGCCGAGACGATTCGGACCGCGGCGTACAGACGATTGAGCAGAAGGACTGGCTCCTCAAGGGCCGCACCCAAATGCGTGGCAGGAGTGGTATTCAAGATCGGATTCCTTTCCGACATATTTCCACCATACCCCAAGAATTGAGGAGAACCGTCCAAGATCGATATTAGGAAACTGTTTGTGTTTGCTGGAAATTGGGGGACCAAAGCGCGTAAGATCCCTTTTCAGGAGAACCTCCCAATGGGCCTAGAAGCCACAATGCCCGTCGACAGCATCCTCACCACCCAGGTGCAGGCCGTCATCAACTGGGCCCGGCGTTCGGCGGTATGGCCCATGCCATTTGCCACCGCCTGCTGCGGGATCGAACTGATGGCCACAGCAATGAGCCGGTACGACCTCTCCCGCTTTGGTGCGGAAGTTTTTCGTTTCAGCCCACGCCAAGCCGACTTGATGATTGTCGCGGGGCGGATCTCCACCAAAATGCTCCCAGTGATGCACCGCATCTACAACCAGATGTGTGAGCCCAAGTGGGTCATCTCCATGGGAGCCTGCGCCAGCACTGGTGGAGTGTTTGACACCTACGCGGTGGTTCAAGGTGTTGACCAATTCCTGCCCGTTGATGTCTACGTCCCTGGATGCCCCCCGCGTCCCGAAGCCTTGATCGAAGGGGTGATGGCCATTCAGCGCATCATTGATGAAGACAAATTACCGACCGATGGACGCGGCAAACGCATTCCGTTGAACTTGGCTCTTGAGCCAAATTATGAACCCGCGGCCCAGCCAGTGGATGTCTCGGTCGGGTTGTCCTGATTCAAACCTGCACTGCCCTTTGGGGCAAATTCAATCGTAAACGCATCTCCACTATGGAGCAGTTCAAACGCGTCGATCCACGCGTTGCTGCCGACGCGTACAGACATCTTCGCGTGATCGCGTCGGGCCCGTCGAGACAACTCAAAGCAGAACTTCAGCCCATGACTTTTTGGCGTGGTGATATGGGTCATATCCAGCGCGATCGTGCCCAATCGTCTTCCCACTTGCTGTAAGCATGATTCCAGTTCGGCCAGGACGACTTCTTCCTCCCGAACGCCAAATTCAGGTCCTACAGGACGGATGGAAAGTACACCCTCACGGCAGCGAAATTGGGCTGATGGCGTGCGATAGTCGAAAGCACCGGTAGATCGTGCGTCTCGGTGTTGGAGAAAATCATGATTCATGTCCATTGCATCGGATTGGTGAAAGCCAAACTTGCCCCGGGGCCAAATCACAAACCGCACAAACCGAATCTCCGGTCTTTTCGTCGCTCTTGGTAGGATCAGTCAAATGGGCATCGATCCACAACCTGGTTGGATCTCTGACGGCGACAAGCCCAAAGAGCCACGCCTCAACGACCCCAAACGCGGCAAGCGGCTGCAAACCGTGATGTCAGACGCTGGGGTGGCTTCTCGTCGGGCTTGCGAAGCTTTGATTGAAGAAGGGGCGGTTGAAGTCAACGGGATCACGGTCCAGACACTTCCAATCTTTGTGGATCCGGCCAAAGATCGAATCTTGGTGAACGGAGAACCTATTCGTCGCGAAGCTCTGGTGTACGCCATGCTGTGGAAACCGAAAGGCGTGGTCAGCACCAATGCAGACCCCGCCGGGCGGCCCCGCGCTATTGATTTGGTGGGACACCCCAGTGGTGTGCGGCTGTTCCCCGTGGGACGTCTTGATGCTGATTCGACGGGGATGCTTCTCCTGACGAATGATGGCGAACTGGCGCACCGGCTCGCCCATCCACGCTTCGAAGTTCACAAAACGTACGAAGTCGTTCTGGACGGCGATCTTGATGACGCCTCCCTGCGGAAGCTGGAACAAGGACTGCACCTTGCGGACCGAGACCGACCTGGCCGACGCACAGAGCCGGTCCGATTACAGCTGGTCAGTCGTGAACGACGCACCACCAAAGTTTTGATGGAATTGCACGAAGGTCGAAATCGACAGATTCGCCGCATGCTTCTTCTGGTGGGTCACAAAGTACGCAAGTTGCATCGCGTACAAATTGGCCCCGTCAAAATGACTGACCTAAAAAGTGGAATGTGGCGAGAGCTCACACCCGATGAACTTGAAGCACTACAAACTGCCAGTGCAAAGCGCCCTGGAGAACGGAAAGGCCGTCAGGCTCGGGTCGGGAAAGTTCGACCTCTGGATGCGAGAAACAACGCCGCGAAAAAAACTGGCCCCAAACGTTCAGGTTTAAGCCCGGAACGTCCAGTGGATCTCGATCGGCTTACGCCAGCCCAGAAGAAGGCGGAAGAAGCTCGAGCTCGCTTTGCGAAGACGGGTCGGGTGCCGAAGCCTCGTCGGGACGCAAACGGACCTCGATGATGTCGTCGGCGTTTGCCTGACGAACCATCACCACTTGGGTACGCACCAATTCAAGAGTGGCACAGAACATGCCCACTCGCCACGGCGCGGGACGGTCGGCAAAAGTTGTCTGCAATGGCATGACTTGATCCGGTGAACGTCGCAAGTTGGCAATCAACTCCGACTGCAGCGTCTCCATCGGAACCTCATCAAACTCAATGACGTGGTCCCCAACCCGGCGGAGATCAACGCGTTCGACCAATGACCGCAAAGCCAAGACCAAATCACCAACGTGTGCATCTTCCAAATCTAGCCCTGGCTCACTTCCGGGAACATGCTGGGGCGATTGACGGGGTCGGCGGCCTGCTGCCGCACGACCGAGATCACGCAACTCCGCTGCGGCATCCCGCACGCGCTGGTAACGCAAGAGGGCTTGGGTCAGTTGCATTGCTGGATCATCAGGAACAATCTCAGGCGATTCTGGTTCATCTGAATTGGCGTCTGAACCGCGCCGGCCGAATTCAACTTCCAGACGCTTGACTTTGAGATCCACCAGCAGTGACGCCACCAGAAGGAACTCTCCTGCTTCCTCAACATCGATTTCAGGCAGTTGGGCCAGAATTTCGAGGTACTCGTCGGCAACCTCATGCAGAGGCATCGTGGCGATATCCAACTCGCCCCGACGCACCAAGTGCAGAAGCAGGTCGAATGGGCCTTCAAAATCAGGCAGCCGGACTTGCCAGTCCTCTTGACGCATCTGGGGGTCCACGGTCATGGAAGAGCATCCTACGGGGTACGATGCCTTCCGACCAATGGCTGAACCGTTGACCGTGCATGAACGTGTGTTACAAACACTCCGGACCGAAGGCGATGCAATGCTCGCCCTCGCCGAGGGACTCAACATCGATGAATCTCAGCAGAAGGCTTGGCAGAAGGCAGTGCAGCTGCTCATTCCTTGCCAAGGCCACCTTGTGGTTTCAGGCATGGGGAAGAGTGGACTCGTCGGCGCCAAGATCAGTGCCACCTGCTCCAGTTTGGGCCTGCCATCGAGCTTCCTGCATCCTTCGGAAGCTGTGCATGGTGATTTGGGCCGCATTGGCACCGAAGACGTGGCCTTGCTGATTTCCAACTCCGGAGGGACCGCCGAAGTTGTTGATTTGGCCCTGCACCTGCGTACCGACGGAGTCCCGACCATTGGCATGAGTGCCCACGATGACTCTCCATTGGCAGACTCCGTGACCGTCCACCTGCGCCTGGCCCCTCCCGACAAGACGCCCGATGAAGCCTGCCCTTGGGATCTGGCCCCAACAACGTCGACC
>PAFA01000004.1 GCA_002700845.1 Phycisphaerae bacterium
GGAGGCCGCTTTTTGTTTTGGGTCAAAGATCCCCCGCTTGGATCAGCCCTGCTTTTCAGCAATTGCCGCCTGTCCAGCGGCCAGACGAGCTACCGGAACGCGGAATGGTGAGCAAGACACATAGTCCAACCCAACCGCATGGCAGAAGAAGATCGATGGCGCGTCGCCGCCATGTTCTCCACAAATGCCCAACTTGAGATCACCTCTTGTAGCACGACCTTTCGAGCAAGCAGTCTCGATCAGTTGACCGACGCCAGTGGTGTCAAGCGAAGCAAACGGGTCGACAGGCAACACCCCTTGCTCCAAGTAGTCAGGTAGGAATGTGCCAATGTCATCGCGGCTGTAACCAAAGGCCATTTGAGTGAGGTCATTGGTACCAAAGGAGAAGAAGTCAGCACACTCAGCCACTTCGTCGGCGGTCAACGCCGCACGAGGAATCTCGATCATGGTGCCGATCAAGATGTTGAGCTTGCCGGAGAACTTCTTCGCCTTCTTGGTGGCCGCAATGACATTCTCTGCACGCTCGCGGAGCATGGACAACTCTTTCTTGGTGCCAACAAGTGGAATCATGATCTCGGGCTTGGCCTTGACCTTTTTCTTCGCACAGGCAATGGCAGCTTCAACGATGGCTTGCACCTGCATCTCGAGAATCTCGGGATAGGTGATGGAAAGACGACACCCACGGTGTCCAAGCATGGGATTCATTTCATGGAGGGATTCCACGCGAGCCTTCAACTTGGCTGGAGTAACGCCCATTTCCTTCGCCACAGCCTTCATGGCCGCGGGTTCGTGGGGCAGGAACTCGTGCAACGGTGGGTCCAGCAAACGCACCGTGACCGGAAGACCCTTCATAGCAGTGAAAATGCCGGTGAAGTCCTTCCGTTGGTGAGGCAACAATTCCTTAAGGGCCTTGCGACGATCGGCTTCGGATTCAGCCAAGATCATTTTTCGCATCGACATGATGCGGTCGCCCTCAAAGAACATGTGCTCGGTTCGGGTCAGACCGATGCCTTCGGCCCCAAAGTCCCGAGCCCGCTTCGAATCAGCTGGAGTATCGGCGTTGGTTCGTACCCCGAGGCGGCGATACGAGTCAGACCAATCCAGAAGCTTTTTGAAGTCCCCGGTGATCCCCTTGGGCTGCTCAGGAGTCAAGACACTGGTGAAGACCTCACCGGTGTTGCCATCGATGGAGAACACATCTTTGCGTCCGTATGTTTTCCCATTGACCGTGACTTTGCCCTTCGCAGCGTCGATTTGAACGTCGCCTGCACCCGCAACACAGCACTTGCCCCAGCCCCGGGCGACCACTGCCGCGTGTGAAGTCATACCACCGGTAGAGGTGAGAATGCCATCAGCCATGTGCATACCGTCAACGTCTTCTGGGCTGGTTTCCTTTCGGACCAGAAGGACTTTTTCACCTTTTTGGGCCCGCTCGACTGCTTCGTCGGCAGTGAAAGCGAGGGCACCTACTGCGGCACCCGGCGAAGCTGGAAGCCCCTTCGTGGCACTGCTGTGCCCCTTCTTCGCACCGCTGGGGAACGAAGGAAGAAGCATCTGGGTCACATGATCAGGAGTCACGCGCATCACGCCTTCTTCCTTGGAGATCAAACGCTCCTTGACCATGTCCACGGCAATCTTGACCGCAGCAGCACCGGTGCGCTTACCGCTTCGGGTTTGCAACATGTAGAGCTTGCCACGCTCAATGGTGAACTCGATGTCTTGCACATCGCGATAGTGCTTCTCAAGCTTGGTACGGATCTTCAACAACTCTTTATGAGCTTTGGCGTCCCACTTCGCCATGTTCTTCACCGGCTCCGGAGTCCGCAGACCAGCCACAACATCTTCACCCTGGGCGTTGATGAGGAACTCACCGTAGAACTCGTTCTTACCGTTCGATGGGTCACGCGTGAATGCGACGCCGGTCCCAGAGTCATCTCCGGTGTTGCCAAACACCATGGTCTGCACGTTCACGGCGGTGCCGTTCAAGCCGGAGATGCCTTCGATGCGTCGGTATGACAAAGCCTTGTCGCCGTTCCAACTCTTAAAAACAGCCTCGACTGCAGATTCAAGCTGCCCCATTGGGTCCTGAGGGAATGGCTTACCCACATGCTTGCGATAAACCGACTTGTACAACTCGCAGAGTTGACGCAGACCAGCGGCGTCAACATCAGTGTCTTCTTTGACCTTCAACTTCTTCTTAAGCCCTTCAAAGGCATCTTCAAAGAAGTGGTGGTCTACATCCATAACCACGTCACCGAACATATTGATCAGTCGACGGTACGCGTCGAAAGCAAATCGCTCGCCGGCGGCTTCGGCCATCGCCTCCACCGAGTCGTCATTGAGACCCAGGTTGAGAACAGTGTCCATCATGCCGGGCATTGACACGGCGGCACCGGAACGGACCGAAAGAAGAAGTGGGTTGCTGCCGTCCCCGAACTTCTTACCCGTTTCTTTTTCCAAGGTCTTAATGGCCTTGGATACTTGACCCATCAACTCCGATGGCATCTTGCCACCCAGGTCGTAATAAGTCGCACAGGTGTCGGTGGTGATGGTCATGCCGGGAGGAACCGGAAGACCAATCGAGGTCATATCCGCAAGGTTTGCACCTTTACCACCAAGCAATGAGCGTTGCTCTGCACGTCCATCCACTTTCGTACTGCCAAAGTAATACACCATGCGAGGAGCACGGGGGGAACGGGTGGAGGACTTTTTCTTCTTCGTAGCCATGGGATCTCCTGAAACGGCGGACAAGAAAAGTGCGTAACGCGCATGGTAGCGAACGAAGCGATCTCTCTCACCTACGATGACGGCAGATGTCTCTTTCTACGCAATGGAATGGTGGAGATTTCCGACTTCCGGATGAACCTCTCCGGCTGCTAAGTGGCGGAGATCCCCAGCGAGCCCGCTGGTCGATAACCGCCAAACCATGTGCTTGGTGGTGGTGGGAAGATGGCGTGGCTTACCGGCTGGACCAAAACGGTCAACTCAGTTCAAAGGAGACAAATGCTCCTCTTCAGGACTTTGCCGTCTTCCGTGCAGGTTTTCCCGGAACTTCGCTTTCTGCATCCAGTGAAGCACCGTTTCAAGGTGGCTGGATTGGCTTTCTTGGGTACGAATTGGGCACCACGCTTGATCCCGCCTTTGCGGACCTCAAACCACCAGCTGGACTGCAAGCTGCGTTCGCCTGGTGCCCCTCTCCGGTGGTGGAAGATCGGACCAGTACGCCGACGGATTTTGACACTCGAGCCCGCCATAGCGTCAGTCTGCCATCTGACTCCATTCGGGTGACAGACCAGGGTTCAGACCTTTCAGCTGAGAGCTGGAACGAACGAGTGCGTTCGGTTCTGGAAGCAATTGAGCGCGGTGACTGTTACCAAGTCAATCTGACCCGACGGGAATACCGCGATGTCTCAGGACCTCTTGAGCCAGTGATCGAAGCTTTGCTAAAAACCGGGAAGCCTCGGCATGGTGCCGATCTGCCTTTGCCCGGAGGCAGACGAATTGTTTCAGTGAGTCCTGAATCATTTTTGGTGAAGCGCGGCGATCAATTGCTTACTCGACCAATCAAAGGAACACGTCCCAGCCACGGTGATCCAAACGAACTGCTCAACAGTGCCAAGGATGCAGCGGAATTGCACATGATCGTGGATCTCCTGCGAAACGATTTGGGCCGAGTCGCCGTGCCCGGTCAGGTTCGGGTGCGTGAACCACGCTTTGTGGAGCGGCATGCCACCGTTCTCCAAACGGTGGCCGAAGTGGAAGCAATCCTTCGACCAGAAGTCACCTTTGAAGAGATCATCGCGGCCACATTTCCTTGCGGCTCCGTTACTGGAGCTCCCAAGATCATGGCCATGCAACACATCAATAATCTTGAAGTCTCACCGCGTGGCCCCTATTGCGGTGCGATCGGATGGCTCGGCCCCCAAGACTTTGAATTTTCCGTGGCCATCCGCACTGCCTTTTTTGAACCGCACGACAATGGTCATCGACTGACTTGGGGGACCGGCGGCGGGATTGTCGCCGACTCCAATCCCCAAGAGGAATGGCACGAAACGAAGACGAAACAACGAGTCTTGGATCTGGCCTTTGAGTCACTGACATCCGGCAAGTCTTCACAGACATAGATGCCCATGGCCCAGGTGACGCTCAGAATGATCTGGGAAAGGGTTGTGGAGTTCAGGTTGATCCGTTCAGAGAAGAGCACTGGTGCTCTTCTTGGCGGATAAAACCGATGTCAAGAGTCCACGATGATGATTCAGGTCAACCGCCTGCTTCGAGCTTCTCCAAGCGGGCAGTGAGGTCAAGCAAGAGTTGCTGTGTGACCTCTTCACGCTTTGCCGCATCGATGAGGTACATCCTGATGGTTTGGTCCGTTTCGGCTGGCATCATCCGTTGAAATACTCCTGAAGACGACTCCTCCCACACACCGTTGAGATCGGTTTGGATTCTCCATGACTGCTCGATCAGGTCTTGAAAGAGGCGGCTTCTGTCTTTTCGGGCCCGGTCATGTTGATGGGTGAGAAAGATGGTGCAAACAAGAATCGTTCCGATGACAAAGATAACGTTGGCGTTCTTTTTCAAAAAAGAGTCCTTTTGAGGAAAAGCAGTGTGATTTGAAAGAACGTCCGGGTACCAAACTGTTCAATCCTCTGATGGTGGCGGGAACATTACCAATTCGTTCTGGTCAGGCCCGAGACTTCGTATTTCAAGAACCCCATCGGTCACTTCATAATTCACGCCGCCTCTTGCCCAACAATCTTGAACCTCGAACGGTGCAACTTCAGGGAACTTTCCAGTACGATTTTTGACCCGGTAAGCCTCACCCACCAGTTGAACTGTGGACAACCGCATCCGCGTCATATGCACTTGGTCGAAGGCTTTGCTGACCGAAGGTAGAAGCAGATCAATGACCAAATTTCCAGTGGGTTGAAATTCAATGTCCGATGGCCGCTGCCACATCGGCTTCGATCCATATTGCAACTGCTCGTCGGACAATTTGGCATAGAGCGCCGTAGTAGCTTTACGATCGGGCATCCACTGACTCAAGATCGGCTTGGGAAGAATGGTGAAAAACATTCCAAGCCCGGAAGAAGAACCCAAGGTTCCACCGCCTGCACCCGTCAGCCAAGCCGAAGGCTCGGCCATAAAAATTCCGCCCCCTGAACCGTCATCGGAATACACCCGCTGCACCACATCCTGAAACAAGATGGATTCTCCGTCTAGATTCAGATCTTTTACCGATTGTCTTGCCAGTTCGAGTTCGTCATGAACTTGGTCGAACGTGTCATCGGACCATCCCGAACCGTACTGAACGATCATTCGGGCTGCCGTTTCAGCTTCAAGAGAAAAGATGGCCAGACCGACCAGCTGATTGATTAGGGTCGGTTGCTCGCTTGCAAAGCCCGCGATGCGACGAATGGCGCGTAGATTCTCTACACCTCCTCCTTCGCCATGTTCGAGGGCGTCATCCTTAAGGAACATGGCCGCTTGCCGAAGGCTGGCCAAGTGCGGGAGTGAAATGGTAAGCGCCGACCGCTCCCAATCCCAAGGATCAGGGTTCAAATCATCGGCCAGGCCCGACTGCAGTTCCGGCCAAAGCAGTGCATCTTCTGAACTGAGATCTTCAACATATCCGGCGTAAAAGCCGAGAACCTTGCTGCGCGATGCCTCTCGCAACATGTCAGCCACTTCAGGTTCATCATCGCGCATGGCAAGAAGTGCTTCACGCATTTTGGACCAACCGCGTTCGGCCTCAGGGACCTCCGCAAATTCTGAATTCATCGCCACGACCGGGTCAAAGCGTAGAACACGCTCGGCCATCGCATACCGCGCCCAAAGCAACCCGTACACGAGCACCAATACGGAAAAGATAAAAAGAGCGTACGTACGAATCGAAAAAACTATTCGAGTGTTGGCATCATTTTTTTTCATAACCAGAGCCTAACAACGAATAAACGCCCGGACCGAAGCCCGGGCGTTTGGTCTGCGATCACCCCCCCCGGCGATCGCAGAAGTTCTGATTGACAGATTTAGCGTTGGTTGAACAATTGACCAAGATCTCGCAGCATGGACCCGGCTTCTTCCGGAATTTCAAGCTGATCGAAGAGAATTGTCGACGGTTGCCAACCTGTCTGAGTCATCACCATGCGTGTGGTGCCGTAGATCAATTCGCGGTGCACCACACCCACAAGTGCCGGATCCGTCAAGAGACCATCGCCGGCATCACATTGAATGGAGGCTTCAGTATCAAGACGACCCTTGGCAACTGCGGTTTGAAGGGTGGAGGCCAAGAAGTGGTTTGGCTGTTCGTACTCACTCAGCCAGGTGGCATCCCAACAGCGGATGCAGCGACCGGTACCGCTAAATTTGACCTCGTTTGCATTCCAGATCTCCCACTTGGCCTTGGTTGAAGAAGGTGTGGTGGCCGAAGAATGACGCAGGTCAAGATCCATACCGAGCAGGATCACTTCATGATCAATTGGACCTTGGACCGGTTCGAAGCCCAGAAGCAATCGGTTTGCCGTGGAGGCATAGTCGGAACCGTCCAGATTGATGGTTCCCGATCCATCACCAACGATGCCGCCGTGGGGCACCGAAGGATCCACGACGGGCCAGGCCATGGCTGAATACTCCGACGCAGCGGTGTCACTGACAACGACCGCAGCCCCGGAGAGGTGGTTGTGTCGTATCGGACGGAATGAACTGTCAGTCGCAATGACCGCCAAGAATCCACGCGCCAAGTAGGACCCATCAGGCATTTCAACGCCCAAATCGTTGGGATACAAGGCTCCAAATGGGGCAACCGAACCACCCAAGCGTGCACCGTCAGAGGCACGCCACCAGGTTGGCTGATTTCCGGTCAACACAATCGTTTGATCCAAGAAAGCACAATTTCCTGCTCCATCGACAAGATACATGTGCAACTGAACTGCATCAGGATGATCATTGCTGATCTGAATCAATGTGTCTTTTTGGATTTCACCGAGGCTGTTGTGTTCAACCACGACGTCAGGGAAAATCAAGACAGAACCCTTCAGTCCAGAATCACCGCGGGTTGGATCGTCGTCCGCTTGGCACGGGTTTGGTGAACAAACCGTATCGGCACCACCAAAGATTCCCCCTTGGGTGACACAGCAAGCTTCGACAGTGGTCACACAGGATTCACCAATGCAGCAAGATCCTTGGGGATCGCATTCATCAGGAATGCCATTGCTATCACAATCTTCACTTGATCCGTCGTCGACATCACAGTCGTCGGGCTGACCATTGTCATTGCAATCGTCCTCGCAAACATCAGGGGTACCATCGTTATCGCAATCCAGCTGACATTCATCAGGAACGCCATTGGCATCGCAATCGTTGTCCCCAAGTTCACATTCATCAGGTACACCATTGGTGTTGCAATCATTACCGTCAAGTTCACAGCGATCAGGAACTCCTGATCCGTTGCAGTCCTCGGCGGGCTCACACACGTCCGGGGTGCCATTGGCATCGCAGTCTGCGAGGGCCTGGCAATCATCTGGCGTGCCATCAGCGTTGCAATCAATCTCGCATGGGTCGATGACTCCATCAGCATCACAATCCGCCTGACAGTCGTCAGGGATGCCATTGCTGTCGCAGTCATTGGCTTCAAGATCACACTCATCAGGGATGCCGTTTTCGTTGCAATCATTGCCGTCGACTTCGCATCGATCGGGGATTCCGGATGCGTTGCAGTCCACGGCGGGCTCACACACGTCCGGGGTGCCGTTGACATCACAGTCCGCGAGTTCTTGACAGTCATCCGGGGTGCCGTCGGCGTTGCAATCAACTTCACAGGCATCGATCAGTCCATCTGAATCACAGTCGGATTCACAACCATCAGGGATACCATTGCTGTCGCAATCGTTGCCCTCCAGCTCGCATCGGTCTGGGATACCAGAGCCATTGCAATCCTCAAATGACTCACACTCATCAGGGGTGCCATTCAAATCACAGTCGGGCAATCCCTCACAATCATCAGGGATTCCATTTTCATTGCAATCTCCAGAATCCTCACACGCATCTGGGAGACCATCACCATCGCAGTCCTCCTGACATTCGTCAGGAATACCATTTGTGTCGCAGTCGCTTCCATCAAGCTCGCAGCGATCGGGAACACCTGATCCATTGCAATCTTCAAATGCTTCACAAGCATCGGGGACACCGTTGGCGTCACAGTCGTCCTCACATGCATCGGGGACACCGTTGGCATCACAGTCGTCTTGACACTCGTCGGGGACACCATTGCCATCACAGTCGTTGATGTTTTCACAAACATCCGGATTCCCGTTGCCATTGCAATCTTCGAGCGCTTGGCAGTCGTCGGCAATGCCGTCATCATTGCAATCCTTCTCGCAATCATCGGGAATGCCATCTGTATCACAGTCCGCATCACAATCGTCGGGAATGCCATTGCTGTTGCAATCATTTCCGGTCAATTCACAGCGATCGGGCGTGCCGTTGCCATTGCAATCCTCCGCTGGCTCGCAGACATCTGGCGTACCGTTCGCATCGCAGTCGGAGAGGTCCTGACAGTCATCAGGAGTTCCGTCCGCGTTGCAATCAACTTCACAGGCATCGGGAATTCCATCCGCATCACAGTCGGGATCGCATTCATCTGGTATGCCATTGCCATTGCAATCATTACCGCTGACTTCGCAGCGATCAGGGATACCGTTCCCGTTGCAATCCTCAAATGGCTCGCAAGCATCCGGGGTGCCATTCGCGTCGCAGTCAGCGAGATTTTGACAGTCATCGGGTGTGCCATCGGTATTGCAGTCGACTTCACAGGCGTCGGGAGTTCCGTCGCTATCACAGTCGTCTTGGCAATCGTCAGGAATACCGTTTTGGTCGCAATCATTGGCATCCAGTTCACATTCGTCAGGAATGGAGTTGGCATTGCAATCAGAAAATGATTCGCATTCGTCTGGCTGGCCATTTCCATTGCAGTCCGCCAGCCCTTCGCAGTCGTCAGGAATGCCGTTTCCATTGCAATCATCGATTGGACATGGGCTTTCGTCACATGTGCCGCACTCCGACCAGGAACCACCAAATCCTCGGCACTGACCGTCGGTTATATCTTCGAGACACAACAGGCCCGCGTCATTTGGACATGGCAAGCAGCAACGTCCTCGTGGATCGCACGTCTTTTCAGCACAGATCGTGCCCGCCCCGGAGAAAATGCCGCCTTGATCCAGGCAATCCTGCTCAAGAATGTCGAAGCAGGTTCCATCACAAAGACAGCACGCCCCCCCAACGTAGTTGTAGTCATATCGCACCCATACCTCTGCCTGACCAACATTGGGACCCACGACAAACAGCGAACCGCCAGGAGGAGCCGCAAAATCATTGTCGCCTTCAAACCCAACCGAAATTTGGCCATCGCCGATCAACTCACCAAAGCAGGACTCTGGCAAATCAAGAAGCAAGTCGCCATCGACCCGATCGTAGATACGGCCACAGCCATAATCGCACGACGCGCCAGCAGGAAGTGGATTGGTAGCACAGGCCTCAATTCCGGTTTCATCAAGCAGGGTGGTCTCAGGGAAGCCAATGCCACATGGACCGTTCACCAACCGGAACTCAACGTTGTAGGGCACGCTGGTCTCAATAGGTTCGGAAGAAACGTTAAGGAGTTGCAGCTTTGCAACCACCTTGGATCGAACCTCCAATTGAGCGCTCACCAACTCAAGCAAGCCCCCGTTGGAATCAAACTGAGGGACCTCGACCTGCCATTCCTCACCGTTTGGTGAATTGATAGCAACGCCCCGAGCCGTCTGTGTTCGGCAATCTTCTCCAGTACACCCTGAAACATCACCCTGGTGCAGGCCACCTGAGATGGCGCATGCGTCTCGGCTTTGATTCGGGATGCAGGTGCCGTCGATCAGGCAACATGCACCGCCGCAACCATTGATTCCGCATTCAGTGCCGTAGCCACCCCACGTACCACCAACTTCCTCACACTCTTCAATTGTGATGGCGTCACCACACGTTGCGTCGTCCAGACAGCATCGCCCAACAATGGGACAAATGACTGAAGATTGTCCGCTGATACAACTGGTACCAACCCCTTGGAATCGACCACCAGAGGCGACACATTCAGTCTCCTCAAGCTCTGTACAGCACAGATCAGCCGTACAGCATCCACCCAGCAGAGAAGCGACACACGGGTTGTCCGCACACGTCACTCCTGCCGGTTGTGGGTCTCCACCAGTTGACAAGCAAACATCGACCGGAAAGTTTTCGATGCATTCGCCGGCAATACAGCAGGCGGCAAAACCACCAAGACTGCCTGGGCGTTCAGGGCCATCGTTAAACGGCCCACCATTTCCGTCGTTGAATTGAGCAACGGTTGGTGAAGTGCAAACAACGAAAAGTGCGCTGAAAAGCAGATGGCGGAAAAATTCCACAGCAAGCCCCCTTGGCTTCATCCACCACCAAAACAAGTCACTCAGAAGATCCCAACCCCCAAGTGTGGCCCTATTAGATACTTAAAATACCTAACATTCAAGCAAGAAATCTATTTTCGGACGTTGACCAACATTCTTTACCCACTTGAAGCACCCTGCCTAGTGTGGAGCATGAAATTGCTCGTCTCTGCAGTATTGCTCTTTTTAGCCAACTCAAGCGCTTTTTCCGCCAATCAAGCGGTTGCCTTAAATAAGTCCCAATGGAGAGTGGTTCTTGACGGCGTCATGGGTGGCCTTTCCAGCGGGAATTTGGCCGAAACAAAGAATGGGCTCCGCTTTACTGGTGATTTGTCTCTTAAAAACAATGGCGGGTTCGCATGGGCGAGGACACGGAGCCTCAATCTCGGACAAACGTTTGATGGTTTTGAAATTGAAGTCGTTGGCGATGGTCGCAAATGGGATTTGATGATTGATTCCTCTCGCCGAAGAATGATGGCTGGGGGCTATCGAATGCAATTCCAGACCACCAAAGGGGCTCGAACAAAGCATCGATTCCCACTTTCAAAATTTGAAGCGGTGAGCTTCGGGCAAGTGCTTGCCCGCGGTGATCTAAGGGCCACAGATTGTGCTGGACTCGGTGTTTTGATTGGCGACAAAATTGAAGCAGGATTTGATCTCACCTTGGTCAAGGTCAACACCTACACAGAATCATCCCCTCAAAGCGTTCCACGCAACGGCAGTGCTGAACAAGCGATTCTGCTTCAGGCCGTCGAGATGGGCTTTCCAAAATTCAATGACGGGGACCACAGCGGCTGCGCTGACCTCTATGAACTGGCCGTAAGCAGTGTTTTGATGATGGGAAACCTCCCGGAAGAGCTTCGCACCAAATCTCGAAAAGACTTCCGAGCGGCAATGGCCATGACCTCCGACGAAGACCGAGCCTGGGCCCACCGCCGCAACATCGACCGACTCATGGAACAGCTTCCCAACAGTTCCTCACAATGATGGCGAGCGGGCTGTCCGACCAACCACGATGAGACCAAGCGACGACAAAGCCACCGCGGCCAACCCTGTGGAGCACAAGGCGAGCTCTTGGTCTTTACTGACCAGCGGTTTCACGCTGGAAGCCTGATCAAAATCCTGACGTTCTTCCTTCGGAGAGACCTCAGGGATCGGCAAAGGCTTTGGCCCCTTCGAAGTATCAACTTTATCTTCCATGTTCTGAAAACCAGTACCGGTCTCAGGAGAGACCTCCACTGGCTTTTCGTCTTGATAGAGACTCATCGGACTTACCAGTGCCAACGCACTTTTGGGTTCTGATACCGAGCGGTTCAGCACGATGTCAGATTCGGCGAAAAAACCACAGGACATACAGATCAGGAACATGTTCTCATTGTGGGGGATTCGGGATGTTTAGGGGAAAAGAGCATCCAACTTTTGCAATCTGAGTACTTCAGGCGAGGAATCCTTTGTAAGGGTGTTTGCATACCGTTGAATCAAGGCAATTTCAGCCTCCCACCTGTTCATCACATCCGGTTCAAAGCGAATCAACGGCAAAAGCCACCTGAGGCAGGCCCATAAATCTGCCCATTTTGCCTCACTAGCCTTATTTCCTTTGGTTTGGCAATTCTTTTGAGATTCTGACTTGCCCTATGCCCAGTCGTTCTGCATCTTGGGTGTGTGGCGGTTGTCGTCACGATTAGAAGATTGAAGAGAACGCCGGTTCGCCGGCACCAAAATTTGAAAGAGAGAGGGCCACCTATGTCCCGTATTGCACTTGCCGCTGTTCTCGGCGCTTCCACCGTAGCTTCAGCTGATTTCGTAAACGCTTCCTTTACCCAAGAGTCACTCGAAGCTGGCGAAGTCACCTATCGCATTTTCCTCAACTACGACAGTCCACTTGACAAGCAGCTCGCTGTCTCAGGAAACGCTGCGTTCTCCGCACTTTCTTTGAACGCAAGCTCCCCGCTTATCAACAAGCACTTGGTGCCTACTGTCCCTGCTGACGTTCCTGGTGCATTGGCTCTTCCTGGTGATTCCTGGTTGACCATTGGTGATGAAGCCACACAAGAAACCAGCTTCTCCCCCGACTTCTTGGACAGCAACGAAGACGCAAATGGCGCCATCGTGAATGGTTCATCCTTCACGCAAGCTGACAACGGTGGTTACTTCGACTCGAACCCATCCTCCGCAGAAGATGGTGGCTCGATTCTTATCGCTCAATTCACCTTTGCTGCAGGTTCCACTTGGACCTACACCGGCACCAGCGACTACAACGCTGGTGGAGATACCCTGACCAACGTCGGCTTCTCCGTGAGCAACGTCCCTGCTCCAGGTGCA
>PAFA01000005.1 GCA_002700845.1 Phycisphaerae bacterium
AGTTGTACCGGCGGGGGTCTTAAAATCCCGCTCGGCCAATGGGGGGTGGAACCGCTCACGCCATAATGCTGGACGCGAACGACACGACGGGAACTGTATCGTCACAATGCCGTCGATTTGTTGAGGGGAGATTGTATCTCTCTTGCCATTACGCTGCACAAGTCCGAAAAGAAATGTGCAAGGTCCGAGAACAACTGGACCAAGAGATTTTGCCCCTTTTTGCCTATAAGTCCTGTGATTTCATGCGCTTAGGACTCCAATTTGGCAACTGCTTCAGCGATTCCAGAGCAAGAAATCTGAACCAATCCATCAAATTGGGGGATGTCCGATCCGCACAAAATCTTTTTTGCACCCAGCCGAGATACTTCACGCAGACGTTTCTCGGACTGGGGTACCGGACGAATTTCACCGCCAAGACCCAATTCGCCAATGGCAACGGCATCCGGAGGAACGGATTTTCGCAGGTGTGCTCCGGCAATCGCGAGCGCCAAAGGCAAATCTGCCGCAGGCTCGGTGGCACGAAGTCCCCCACTCGCTGCCGCAAAGATGTCTTGGTCAGCCAACTGCAGCCCACAATGCTGTTCCAAGATCGCGATCACCATGGCCAACCGATTGGCATCGATACCCGTGGCTTTGCGCTTGGCGGAACCCAAAAATCCTGAAACAACAAGGCCTTGAACCTCGGTGAGCAGGCATCTCGAACCGAAAAGAACTGGCGCTGGAACCGTTCCCGGCCGCGGGGTGCCTTCAGGATCAAGCAGTACTCCCCCACCCTGTATGGGCTGGAGGCCTTCGCCAGTCATCTCAAAAAGACCAACTTCCATGGTCGTTCCGAAGCGATTTTTGACTCCACGGACCACCCGATGGGCATGGTGACGGTCGCCTTCAAAAGAAAGAACCACGTCAACAATGTGCTCTAGAACACGTGGGCCGGCCAATTGACCATCTTTGGTGACATGCCCCACGGTCACGATGGCCGTCCCGGTCGCCTTGGCAAAGTGCACCAGCTCTGAACCGCAGTGCCGAATTTGACTTGGGGTACCTGGTACGGCATCCACCCCACCGTGGTGGACCATTTGAATTGAATCCAGCACCAGAACGTCGGGCTTGTGTTGCCGTGCTTGTTCCAAAATTCTGCCTAAAGACGTTTCAGCCAAGAGCAACAAAGCATTCAGCCCCTCCAAGCCACCCGCCAAACGCTCGGCCCGCATGCGGACTTGATATGCCGATTCTTCACTGCTGGCGTACAGCACCCGACGCCCCGCTCGAGCCATACCCGCGGCAGCTTGCAGCAACAGGGTGCTTTTGCCAATTCCAGGGTCACCACCCAGCAGGCTCACCGACCCAGCCACGAGACCTCCACCAAGAACTCGGTCGAATTCAGCCGAGCCAGTGCAGAACCGTGACACCTCTGGCGCTTCAATTGCAGACAGTGGCAGCGCCTCCACCACACTGTTCAATCCCGCGGCCTTGGTTGACAGGCGTACGTTTGCCGGTACATCTTCGATTTCAACGCGTTCAAGAGCATCCCAGGTTCCACAGTCGGGACATTTTCCGGCCCAAGTGGGATGCGTCGCTCCACATTCCGTGCAACTAAAGGTGTGCTTGGGCGCTTTTGGACCAGACTTTGGCATGAGAGACCTTTCCGCTCACTTTGGAGACAAATCACTCGAGGAAATTCCTATCTCCCCACTACCTAGAGCCTCGCAAGACAAACAGGAAATGGGATTTCCATCTCGGTTACAGCTCAGAACGAATTCAATGAACACGAGCGCTGCGGCGCATGCGTCCGGCCCACACGAAATAAGACCAAACTGCCGAAAGCCACCCCGAAGGACGCTCAAATCGTTCGGGGTGTCCCAATGCTGTTTCTTTTCGCCACTTCCAGTACGGGGACCTTGGCGAGCATCCGGCACGACAAATCAATACTCCGGCACCAAGTAAACCGTCGATCGCATTCTGTACTCGCACAACTGCACTGTATCGCTGACGACAAAGTGTGCTGAAAACAAAGGTTTTTTTTACCTCTCGGACTGACACATCACGGCAGAGAACGCCGTCTGCTTCGCAATGGGTCATTAAAAAAAGCGCCGCCCGAGTCGGAGTTTCGGACGGCGCTTGTGCGAAGGCAAAGTTGTTCACTCATCCTAGAGCAAACCGCGCAAAGGACGCAAGTGAAATTCGATCTTTCGTACTTAGGCAGAGACCGGAGAGAAGCGACTGCCAATCATGCCGATGCGCCGGTTGGCCAGATCACGTGGCAAGAAGGGTCGCCCAAGCAAGACCAATACGATGGAACCGAGCCCCCCAATGAACATCAATTCCTGCAAGCCAAAGTAGACCATGGCACTGGTCACCAGCAAACACACAAGGCTCGCCGGAATAAGACCCTCCCACGCCAGGCGCATCAACTGATCAAAGCGGAACCGTGGCAAAGTCCATCGCACCATCATCGTTAAAGCGACCATGAGGACGACTTTGCCCATCAGGACACCAAACTGCACCAATGGCAAGAGTATCCCTCCCAGAATGCCCCAGTTGGCGGGATTTACGTCAGGCAAGTTCGGCCCAAAAGGCAATGGATTGATCGACCATCCGCCCATGAAGATCACGGCGAAGAATGCTGAACCCACAAAAATATGGATGTATTCAGCCAAGAAGAATGACGCCCACTTCATCGATGAATATTCAGTGTGCCAGCCACCGACCAATTCACTTTCAGCCTCGGCCAAATCAAATGGCGCCCGGTTGGCTTCTGCAAGCATGCAAATGTAGAACATGATTGCTGGCAAGGGCATATGCAACAGGAACCAGCCGTGGTCAATTTGCTGACGAATAACTTCGTCCATACGCAACGTACCCGCGGCCAAAACCACACAGAGCAAACAAATGCCCATGGGGATCTCATACGAGATCATCTGCGCTCCAGCCCGCATCCCACCGAGGAAGGAGTACTTGCTGTTCGACGCCCAGCCGCCCAATGTCACGCCGTAGACCCCAAGGGAAGCGGAAGCGAGCAAAAAGACAATGCCCAAGTTGAAGTCCGCACCCTGGAGTCGAACGATGCCATCAACTCCGCCCAGACCAAATGCGGACAGATCCAAACCCCCCGCCCAAGGTATTGCCGCGATACCCACCATCGCTGGAATGACTGACAAAAATGGTGCGATCGAAAACAACACCACGTCCACACCTCGGGGGCGGAACTCTTCTTTTGAAATCAGCTTCAGTCCATCCGCGATCGGCTGCAACAATCCGTAGGGGCCAACGCGGTTGGGGCCCACTCGGTCCTGAACCCAAGCCGACAGTTTTCGTTCAAGCCAAATGCCATACGCCGCTGCGCCAAGGGCAACATGCAACACAATCACAATGACAAGGGCAGACGTCATCAATTGCGGGGTCAGCCATGCCGGGAGCGCAAAGGGGAGCATTTCGGTCATAGGAAGAGATTGTAGGTCCGAAAGGCCAAGTTGCCCAAAGCTGGGTCAGGAAGTTGCGGAAACTTCGGGCTCTTCAGACTCTTCGAGAGATGGGAAATGATCCTGCAACGCATGCACCGTCCAGGTTCCAGCCCGCAAGGCCGCGATGGCCTGCACGGCCGCCTGGGCTCCAGTCAACGTACCAATGAGTGGCGTTCGAGAAGTCACTGCTGCGGCACGAATGCGGCCCTCATCGGTGTCACCACCCTTGCGGGTTGGCGTATTGATAATCAATGCGACTTCCCGGTTCTGAATCATGTCAAGCACATTGGGTCGCCGACCTTCGGAGATCTTGGCAATCGTTTCCACCTGAACGCCGTATTCCGCCAAGCAATCTGCGGTTCCGTCGGTCGCAACCACTCGGAAGCCCATGGAACGGAGGTCTCGGGCAATCCCCACCACTCGATCTTTGTCGCTGGAACGAACGGAAAGGAATACGGTGCCTTCGACGGGCAGCTGCAACCCAGCGGACATCAACGCCTTGGCAAAAGCAATGGGTGCCGCACGATGCAATCCCATGACTTCACCGGTAGAACGCATTTCTGGACCCAAAAGCACATCCACCCCCGGGAACCGGTCGAACGGAAATACTGGCGCTTTCACGGCAAAGTGACGCCCCACAATGTTTTTTTCCTCAACGCCAAGTGCGTCAAGACTGTCCCCAAACATGATGCGAGCAGCCATACGGGCGTACCTCTCACCCTTGGCCTTGGCCACAAATGGCACGGTTCTCGAAGCACGCGGGTTGACTTCGATGACAAAAATCTCACCGTCCTTCACGGCAAACTGCACGTTCATCAAACCTCGAACGCAAAGCCGCTTGGCCAGAGACCGTGCCGCTTCACGAATGCGTTCAACAACTGGATCAGGCAAGGAAACGGGAGGGAGGAAGCAAGAAGAATCACCAGAGTGGATCCCTGCTTCCTCAACGTGCTCCATGACTCCGGCCACCACGGCCCGGCTCTTTCCTTTGGCGATCTTCAGATCTGGCTTCGGCTCCGCGTTGGGGTCAAAATCAGCCACCACATCGACATCAACCTCGGTGGCTTCGGCCAGGAAGCGATCGATCAATACAGGTGCATCTTGCAGGTCGGAGGCCTCCAAACTCTTCCGTATGTAGGTCCGCAGAGCTGATTCGTCGTAGCACAATTCCATACCACGGCCGCCAAGCACATAGGACGGACGCACCAGAACTGGGTAACCAATTCGCCCGGCAATCTCAACCGCTTCATCTAGGGTGTGTGCGATTCCATTTTCGGGCTGGCGGAGATCCAATTCTCGAAGGACTCCCGCAAACCGATCGCGATCTTCGGCCAGATCAATGCAATCCAAACTGGTGCCCAGCAGTGGGACACCGGCGGTAACCAAACCTCGAGCCAGGTTCAGAGGCGTTTGACCGCCGAATTGCACCACGACACCAACCACACCACCACTTCGATCCGGACGCTCCAATCCACCACCATTCAACCGTTCAATCGCATTCAAAGTGTCTTCGAGGGTCAAAGGCTCAAAGAACAGAAGGTCTGAGGTGTCAAAATCTGTCGAGACTGTCTCGGGATTGGAATTGATCATGACTGATTCAAAACCAACATCACCGGCCGCGAAGGAAGCCTGCACACAGCAGTAGTCGAACTCGATCCCCTGACCAATTCGGTTGGGGCCACCGCCAAGGATGATGACCTTGTCTTGGTCCGTCACGCGAGCTTCACACTCAGGGTCTCCCAACCCACCATCGACTGTCTCGGTCGGAGCTTCGTACGTTGAGTAGTAGTAAGGCGTGGCTGCTTCAAATTCAGCCGCACAGGTGTCCACCAGTTTGTACACCGGTAAAACACCGAGCGATTTGCGATGATCTCGAACCTTGAGGATGGACTCGGGCGAGACCGATTCAAAGAAAGCCCAAGCAAACTGAGCATCTGAATATCCCAACGCTTTGGCTTCATGCCAAAGCTCGGTGGGCACGGCTTCCAGCGTGCCGCAAGCCAGGATCCGATCTTCACAAGCAACCAATGATTCAAACTGAGCCAGGAACCATGGATCAATGCCAGTCAATTCATGAATACGATCGACCGACCACCCCGAACGAAGAGCGGCTCGAATAAACCAAGGGCGTCCTTGTGATGGGACAGAAAGCTTTCGGGCCAGTTTTTCTTCCGGAACGGGCCACTCTGCCGAGGTATCACCACGCTGGTGGGCCAGCCATGGATCAAGTGGGTCAAGGCCAAAGCCATGCCGCTTGACCTCCATCGAACGAATAGCTTTCTGGAATGCTTCCCTGAAGGTTCGGCCAATGCTCATCGCTTCGCCCACGCTCTTCATCTGAGTGGTGAGCGTTTCGTCGGCTTCGGGGAACTTTTCGAAGGTCCATCGAGGCATCTTGACGACGCAGTAATCAATTGACGGCTCCCAGCACGCTGTTGTCGTACCGGTGACGTCATTCTGCAACTCATCAAGCGTGTACCCAACGGCGAGCTTTGCGGCGATCTTCGCAATCGGGAAACCGGTGGCTTTGGAGGCCAAAGCTGAAGATCGACTGACCCGAGGGTTCATTTCCACCACCAGCATCTCGGCGGTTTCGGGGTTCACGCAAAATTGAACGTTTGCTCCACCAGTATCAACACCAACTTCACGCAGAATGGCAAACGAGGCATCACGCATGCGCTGGTATTCCCGATCAGTCAAGGTCTGGATCGGAGCAACGGTGATGGAGTCGCCAGTGTGGACCCCCATGGCATCGATGTTCTCGATGCCACAAACAATGATGCAATTGTCTCGGCCATCTCGGACCACTTCGAGTTCATATTCCTTCCACCCGAGTACAGATTGATCAATCTGCACTTGGCCGATCATCGATGCCGAAAGACCGCGAGAAATGATGTCTTCAAATTCAGCCTTGTTCCAAGCAATGCCACCGCCGAAACCACCCAGGGTAAATGCGGGCCGTACGATCAATGGCAGACCGACCTCATCAAGAAATGTTCGGGCCTCTGATATGGATTCCACGGTGCAGGCCTTGGGCAACTTGAGGCCCAGTTTCTCGACCACTTTTCGAAATGCCTGCCGGTCTTCAGCGCGATGAATAACTTCGCGATCTGCCCCGATCATTTCGACACCAAATTCTTTCAGCACTCCCTCATCGTGAAGTTGACAAGCGCAGTTCAAAGCGGTTTGTCCACCAAGAGTGGGCAGCAGTACATCTACGGGCGTCCCGCGTTGACGTTCAAGCTCCAAAACCTTTCGAACCCCGGCCAATGAAATAGGTTCGATGTAGGTCCGATCCGAAAAATCAGGATCGGTCATGATCGTCGCGGGGTTGGAATTCACCAGAACCACCCGGTAGCCCTCTTCGCGAAGGCTTTTACAGGCTTGGGTTCCTGAGTAATCAAACTCACAACCTTGGCCAATGACGATGGGCCCAGAACCAATGATCAAGATGTTCTTGATGTCTTCGCGTTTCGGCAACCGTCCAGCTCCTCCACCGCCCGACCTCAGGGCAAAGTTGGCGAAGAATACCCGTTCTGAGCAACTCCTGTGGTTGACGTGGAGCAGAACGTGCGAGAAGGTGGGCTTTCGTGTCGACCCCGCTTACCATTTGCGTCTTCTTTGCTTGTGGAATGCTTGTCACCGCTGCTCTCCATTGGTGCTGTCTTCGAGCGATGCCCGGTGAATCAGCTGCCCGCGGCGGATTGTGTCTTCTGGCCCGGGCCTACTGCCGACTGGTCCACCGGCTCAAAATTACGGGGCACGAAAACCTGCCTGCAGACCTCTCTGGGCCGCTGGTTGTGATTTCCAACCACACTGGTGGACTGGATCCTGTCTTCATCCAATTGGCGATTCTGCGGCCTTGGGTTCGTTGGATGATGGCTGATGACATGCGGATGCCGTTGCTGGAGCCCTTTCTCAACTGGATGGGCAATATTTGGGTCGACCGCTTCCACCCTTCGCCGCATGCGCTGATCTCGGCGGTTCGACACCTCAGAAGCGGCGGTGCCATTGGTATTTTTCCTGAAGGACGGGTTCCAGAACCAGCCCATGAAATCCGCCCTTTCCTGCCTGGCTTGGGCCACATGGTCATGAAATCGAAAGCCAGAGTGCTGGTGGCCATTGTGGATGGGACGCCTCATACCCATGAATTGGGCCAAGATCTCTTTACCCGCTCGAATTCCACGATTCATATTGCCGGCGTCATGAGCTTTGAACCTGGGACCACCCCAGATGAGGCTTCGGATGCCGTCCGCGAGAGACTGGTGCAGGCCAGCGGCTGGCCAGCCAATGACGTGTTGCAAGTGGCCATGGCGGGGCCAAATGGGATTCGATTGGCTCCCGGGCAAACTGGTTCCGGTGGGGTAGGATCAACATCGTGATCGATCGCATCCGCGGCAAACTTCTCACTGTTGAGCCTGATCGAGCGGTTCTGGAATGCGGACCGGTCGACGTGGGGGTTGCAATCCCCGCCTGTGATGTCGCCGAACTCCAGTCAAAAATTGGTACGAACATCAGTTTGCACACCGTTTTCCAGATTGATTCTCCCGTGAATGGCACCGTGGCCACACCAAAGCTCCTCGGCTTTGTCAATGCATCCACCCGGTCCTTTTTCCGTGCACTCGTAGGCGTAAAAGGGATGGGTGGTCGAAAAGCTCTGCGTGCCTTGGCTCAACCCACTCAAGAAATCGCCGCGGCGATTTTGGGCAACGACATCAAAGCCCTCACCAAGCTGCCAGAAGTCGGCAAGAAGACTGCCGAAACCATCGCCCGTGAATTGCAAGACATCGCACCCGAGTTCGCTGGGAATGCGCCGGTAATCAGTACCACGGTCGAACTGCATCCTTCTTCACCTTGGATTGACAACGCGGTCTTGATTCTGGTGGAGCTTGGACTCAAACCCACGGATGCTCGAGAACGCGTGCAACGAGAATCCTCCAGTAATCCCACCGAAGATGCCCAGGATTTGGTCCGCGCCGTCTTGGCCAACACCAACGCGTCACCCTGACTCAGGAGACTTCACGTGCAACACGCCGTCATCATGGCCGGAGGCATTGGCTCAAGACTGTGGCCACTGTCAAGAGCTGGTCGACCCAAACAAATGCTCCCACTGGCCCACGGCACCCCTCTGCTTCAAGCGGCGTGGGATCGTCTTGATGGCGCGGTCCCAACCGAACGTCGGTGGGTGTGCACAGGGGCGGAGTATGCCGAAGGGGTGCAAGAAATTCTTCCCGAACTAAACGCAGCGCGTTTGCTCGGGGAACCTTCTCCTCGGGACACCGTGAACGCCATCGCATTTTCCGCCGCAACGATGTTGGCCCAAGATCCTGATGCAGTGCTCGCGGTCTTGACCGCGGATCAAGTCATCGAACCTGCCGACACCTTCCAAAAGGGCTTGGCCACCGCCTTTGCTGCGGTGGAGCGGGAACCTGGAGCTTTGCTGACCTTTGCTATTGAGCCCACCTTCCCAGCAACGGGATACGGCTGGGTGGAGCGTCGAGAAGAAATTGCCCCGGGCGTTTTTGCGGTGGATCGCTTCGTCGAAAAGCCAGACCTCGAAACGGCGACCGGCTTGTTGGCCGACGGTGGGTTCGGCTGGAACAGTGGCATGTTTGTATTCCGAGCCGATACTTTTCTGTCGGCCATGCGAACCTACTTTGGTGCGGGCGTCGACCGATTGCTCGAGATTGGACGAGGCTGGACCGAAGGTCGTGGGTCAGAAGTCTTGGCCGAATGTTGGGAAGAGCTCCCCAAGAAGAGTGTCGATTACGCCGTCATGGAACCCGCCGCCGCGGGTCACGAATTCCCGGTACGGACGGTCCCCTTGCCCGTTGCATGGCACGATTTGGGCAGTTGGCCAAGTTTGGATCCGGTGCTCAGTATCGACAAAGATGGAAATCGAACCCAAGGTTTGGTCACCCATCTTGATTCCAAAAATTGTGTGTGTGTCAACGAAGATGAACACCACCGCATTACCACCATCGGTTGTGAAGACCTGGTGGTGGTCCACACGCCTCGGGCCACACTGGTGTGTCCCCGCGACGAAGCACAGCGAGTCAAAGAACTTCGCAGTCTCCTGCCGGAGGACGAACGCTGAGCGAGCGGGTCCTTGGCATTGATTTGGGGGGGAAACGGACGGGATTGGCCTTCGCCGAAACCGCTTCCGGCTTGGTCATGCCGGTCGATGTTCTGCATGCTGTTGAAGGCCCCATCCTCAATACCGCTCTGGATGCGGCCATCAAAGAACACGGGCCCAATCGTCTGGTCATCGGTTTGCCCCTCAACATGGACGGCACGGAAGGTCCAGCGGCCAAAAAGTCACGTCAGACGGGTGACGCACTGGCCGATCGTCACGGACTGCCCATCGACTACCAAGACGAGAGACTGACATCTTTCTCCGCGGAAGCTGATCTTGCGGACCGCAAACTGAACCGACGCAAGAAGAAGAACGTCGCCGATGCGCATGCCGCCGCTGAAATTTTACGAGATTGGCTTGCGGAACAGGGCTGATCAGACTGCAGGGTCTTCGGCAAACAACGAGGCATCCAGGTAAAAAAGCCGCACGCCCTCCTGTGGATTCGGCCTCACCAAGGCCAGCGATTCGCCGTCGGCAATTCGGGTCAATACTGGCGCGACATGATCTGCACCAAATCCAGCAATGGCTTGCATTCGAGCACGAGCCAGAACCCCAAACCCTAGAGCCAACCCATCGGTTGTGGACACGGCTCCTGGGGCTTTGATTTCAGCACCAGGCAGAGCACCTTCCTCCCGAACAGGAAGCAGCACGAAATCCAATCGGTCTTGGCCCACTTCCCGAAAGGCGAAATTGTTCCGCAGCTCACGGTCAAATGCTTCGGGTTCTTGATCGGTGAACGGGTGCCACTGCTCTCGAGGCAAATCGGTATGGTCATGAAGCCAGCCGCCGATCAACTGTGATGCTGGTTCATGATCGCCATAAGAGTCGATCATCCAGAGATGTGTCTTCCGCCATGGCAGCATGCGGAACAGGGGGTCGACCAAAAGTCGGCGATACACAGGCCCAAAGCTGCTGTCGCCCGGCAACGCCAAGTGAAAATCACCGAACGCCCGAACACAGCAATCGGCTTGGTGCCGCATATCCGAAAGCAAACGCTCGGCGGCAACATCCGCATCGGGACACACCTCAACCTGTCCTGGAAGCTCCGGGAGGTTGGGCATCGGATCAGAAAGGCCATAGACCATCCCTTGATCGTATTCGCCAAAGAACTCCACGGACAACCAATCATTTCAGTTCAGGGCAAACGTACACTCATTCCATGTTTGGCTTGCTATGTGCTGTATTGACAATTCAAGGCCCTCTTTCCGAAGACGCTCAGGCTGCAATCCGGTCTTCGATCCAGCGCGGTCTCGAATCCCTCGAATCTACGGCTGACGCCAGAGGCGGCTGGCTCCGAGGGGCCGACGAGCCGGTGGACCGGCCACCTGAGATTCCTATCGCCATCAGTGCATTGGTCTTGAAGGGCGTGGCTCAATTTGACCGAACGCTTCTGGAACGTCCCGCATTTCAAAAAGCCCGCGACTTGATTGATACCGCCCTTCGAGAAGACGGCGCTTTTGAAGGTGGACTGGTGACCAACTACGTCACCAGCTGTGTGGTGTCTGCTCTAGCAGTGATTGAGGGGACGGACGACGAACGCGTCCAAGGTGGAGTCTCCTGGCTGAAGTCCGCCCAGTGGGACCGAGGAGAGGGACATACCCCGCAGTCCAACTGGTACGGGGGCGCCGGATATGGCAAGCACCAACGACCCGATCTGTCCAACACCCAGACCATGCTCGACGCGCTCCGCGATGCCGGGGTGCCTCCCGAGGACGAAGCGTTTCAGAGAGCCGTCGCATTTATCTCACGCGCTCAAAATCGTTCGGCCAGTAACCCGGCTGAATGGGCGGGTGAAGACGGAGGATTTGTCTACACCCCTGCCGGCGAAGGTGAATCAAAGATCGAGAGTGAAGCGGGATCCCTTCGCTCTTACGGCTCAATGACGTACGCCGGTTTCAAAAGCCTGTTGTACGCTGGTTTGAACGCCGAAGACCCGCGGGTCGAAGCGGCACTTGGTTGGCTCCGGCAGCACTGGACCTTGGAAGAAAATCCAGGTCTTGGTGGCCAGGGCTACTACTACTACTTGCACGTGATGAGTCGAGCGCTTCGAGCCTTTGGACAAGACGACATTACCGATTCTTTTGGAAAATCCCACAATTGGCGAGGGGAGTTGGCCGAACGACTCTTGACGTTGCAGCAAGAAGACGGCTCATGGATCAATCAAACTTCGGATCGTTGGCTCGAAGGTGAGTCCTGCTTGGCAACGGCTTACGCTGTGCTTGCACTGGAAGAAGTGGTGGCCTCGGCAGAACCGTCATCGGCCGAAGCAACCAAGACTGATTCAGCCGGAGCATCTTCTGCCCCCGAGTGAATATGACGATCGATCCGCCGGCCAGCCCGTGCGGCCAATACCGATGCTGCAGCAATGGTGATGCTCAAGGAAAGAAAAATAGCACCGTTGGCTTGGTGAGCCGTCGCCAACAAAATCGCCACCGGCTGCTCACTGCTCTCGGCCCCCCCCATCACGGCAAACAAGGCCGCAATGCCCAATAAAAATTGCACGCCGGTCACGACCACCAGACCGAACCCCAATTTTCGCACCAACGGTGGCATGCCAAACCGGGTCTGGGCCATGGTGCCCACGGTGAGAGCAAGGCCCGCCACCACAAAAGCCCACGAGGTGTGCGCGACGGCCAGGGAGGTGAATCCAGTTTCCCCCAGAGATTGATAGTGCCGATACGCCGCGCCCAAAATCAGTTGCATGACCCCTGCGAGCACCAGAAAAATCGGCAATGTGGCTCCACCTACACGACCAGATCCGCTGCGCTGCCAAGCCGAGCTTCGCAACAGCCAAAGAGTTGCAGTTGCACCAAGAATAATCTGCGCCAGAACACCATGAGCGATAGCCCAGCGAAGGTTTTCGGCTTCATCGATCAACGGCACTTCATCAAGAGTGAAGCGTCCAGTGACCCGGAGTCCACCCATGATGCCTTGGCAGCACACCAAGATAAAAATCACGAGTGAAAACCGACGAACCGCCGGACGCACATCACCGCGCCACACCAAAATCATGTGCAACAGTGCGGTCAATCCAACCAATGATCCGTAAAGACGGTGAGCGTGTTCGAAGTAGATACCACCGGTCATCCGAGAGAGGGGGTAGAGGAACATATTGACGCCGTAGGAATTTGGCCAGTCCGGCACCGCCAGTCCGGTCTCCGTGCTGGTGACCAAGCCGCCCGCAACCACCACCAACACAATGGCTGAGGTGGTCGCAGCTGCCATCACCCCATGCCAGTCGGTTGCCGACCAACGTTGACGGCGAACGCCAAGAGCACCCAGACGGGCCACCAAAGCGTGTACCACGATCGAAGCCGGGACCCAAACAGCTGCTTCGGCACCCACCTGACCATCATCGCCACCCAAAAGTGATCCCAAGACCAACAAGTTGATCAATCCGGCAACGCCGCCTGAGGCTGCCGCAACGGCAGGAGTGGCGTGAGATCCAATAAAGCGGCCAGCCAACACCAACACCAAAGCCAGGCCGGCCAAGGTTGCTGGGCCCGGGAGCATGACACCAGGAAGGTGGCTGAGATAACCAAAAGCCCACATCGCAACGGTCGCAAGGACACCGCCAGCAAGCATTGCCACCCGATCGGTCCGATCTGCAAAAAGCATCGTCAAGGTGGCCTATTGTACGCCTCCCCCAATGGATCAATCCAACTCCGAATCCAAAAACGGTCTCTTCCGCACTGCACTTGAACTTTCTAAGGCGCGGCTCAGCATCTTGGTGGTTTGGACCACAGCGACTGGCGCTATCGCCGCCCGCGGTGAAAATCATCCACTGCTCTGGAAAACCCTGCTCCTCACCGTGATGGGAACCGCTCTGGCGGCCGCTTCGGCAAGCGTCCTGAACCAAGTTCTTGAAGCCCATCGCGACGCCAAGATGAAACGCACCGAGAAACGACCTATTCCGCGTGGGGCAATCGGACAACGCACCGCATGGCTTCTTGGTCTTGGCTTGGCCGCAGCCTCAGTCGCGTTGTTGTGGCCTGTGGGTCTGCTGCCGCTGTGGCTTTCCATGGGCACAATTGCGCTCTATGCCGCGGTGTACACACCACTGAAACCGTTGACCAGTTTGAATACCCTGGTTGGGGCCGTGGTTGGGGCGGTCCCCCCAATGATTGGCTGGGCCGCCGTGCGAGGCGAGGTCGATGGTGGCGCTTGGGTGCTTGCAGGCATCTTGTTCGTCTGGCAAATCCCCCACTTCTTGGCCCTCGCCTGGATGTACCGAGACGACTATGCGAAAGGGGGATTTCAAATGCTCCCAGCGGTCGATCCCGAAGGCATCCTGACCGCACGGGTTACGTTGATTGGATCTCTCGCCCTCGTCCCCGTGAGCCTGTCCGCTTTTTTAGCTGGATTTGCGGGACCGATCTATGCCGTTGTTGCCCTGGTCTGCGGCTTGCTGATGGTCACGCGAAGTGTTCGCATGTTGGCAGAACCCACTCGAGACAATGCACGAAACGTCTTCCTTGCCAGCCTGCTGCATTTACCGTTGACGTTGGGCGCATTGGCCACTGGCTGGTAGTCCGATTTAGGCAATCAAATCATGCACCACTCGACCGTGGACATCCGTCAACCGGAAGTCACGGCCTTGATGTCGAAAGGTCAACTTCTCGTGATCGATACCCATCAAGTGCAAGATGGTGGCATTCAAATCATGAACGTGGACCGGGTTCTCGGTGATGTTGTAGGAAAAGTCATCCGTCTTACCGTATTGGAACCCAGCTTTCACACCCCCGCCAGCCATCCACATCGTCCAACAGCGGGGATGATGATCACGGCCGTAATCCTCTCGAGTGAGCGCGCCTTGACAGTACACGGTGCGGCCAAATTCTCCACCCCAGACCACCAGCGTGTCATCCAACATACCCCGGCGTTCCAGATCAGTCAGGAGGGCGTAACAAGGCTGGTCAATATCTCTGCATGATCCTCGAATGTCTTTGGGCAACCCACCATGATGGTCCCAACCGCGGATGTAAATCTGGATACATGGCACACCTCGTTCCGCCATGCGACGCGCCAACATGCAATTTCGGGCAAAGGTTCCTGGCGTACGAGCGTCCGGACCGTAGAGGTCAAAAGTCTCTTGGCTTTCATCCTCCAATTCCACCAGCTCTGGCACGGAAGTTTGCATGCGGTATGCCATCTCGTACTGCTGAATGCGGGCCATGGTTTCAGGATCACCAATTTCTTCGTGAAGGTGGCGATTGAGTTCCGCGACTCGATCCAACATACGGCGACGATCGGAACGATTGATGCCTGGTGGATCTTGAAGATACAACACCGGATCTCCGGCAGAACGCAAGGCAACCCCTTGGTGCTCGCTGGGCAAAAATCCCGAACCCCAAAGTCGTTGAAACAGAGCTTGGGCTTCCGGCCGGCCATTCCAAGTCGAATGCAACACCACAAACGACGGAAGTTCCTTGTTCGGTGAACCCAAACCGTACGACAGCCACGCGCCCAAACTGGGGCGGCCAGGTTGCTGGTGTCCGGTCTGCATGAAAGTGATGGCAGGATCATGGTTGATCGCTTCGGTGTGGACCGAACGGATCACGCTCATCTTGTCGACGACCTTGGCCGTCCAAGGCAAGAGCTCACTGATCGAACAACCGCTTTCGCCGGCGGTTTGAAATTGAAACAAACTCGGAGCCGTTGGGAAGCGAGTCTGACCACTGGTCATGGTGGTCAACCGCTGACCCATTCGAATGGACTCGGGCAATTCTTGGTCAAATTGATCGGCCAAGCCGGGCTTGGGATCCCACATGTCAATCTGGCTGGGAGCACCGCTCATAAACAGGTAAATCACCCGTTTGGCCTTGGGGGCAAAATGCCGATTGGCCAACGCACCAGTCGGTCCGGCCAAGCCGTCCTCGGTCAGCAAGCCCGCCAACGCCGCCGAACCCACCCCACCCGCAACCCCACGAACCGACTGGGAGAAAAACTGCCGCCGGGTCAAATTGCATTCAAAGTCAACACGTGGATCATGCATGGCTTACCCCTTGG
The DNA here is from genome assembly GCA_002700845.1 of Phycisphaerae bacterium. Classification (GTDB taxonomy): domain Bacteria; phylum Planctomycetota; class Phycisphaerae; order Phycisphaerales; family SM1A02; genus UBA8653. The sequence continues at coordinate 15,607 of PAFA01000005.1, forward strand.
TGATGGTCTCATCCAAATTCAACAAAACCGAACCGATGATGGCAAAGGCCGCATGGTCCGCCAGTGGAATTCCTTCGACCGGCTCGGAAGACCCAACCGAGAGCAGTGCAGTGGCCGCAGGAGCGTCCTTGGAGAATCGCATGTGTTCCTCCTGAAACAATTCAAGAAGCAGCTTGGTCTCATGAGCATCTGGCGAGCGCCCGACCGCCAGAGCAAAGCCATATTCAATCCGAGCCTTGTGTTCCGGGGCCGCCTGCCACATGCGGGCACCAAGTCGCCGGGCCGCCTCAACAAATTGTTCGTCGTTCATCAGGACCAATGCCGCCAGCGGGGTATTGGTGCGTTCACGACGGACCACACACGTTTCTCGGTCCGGAGCGTCAAACAATTTCATATTTGGAGGTGGCGCGGTCCGCTTCCAAAAGGTGTACAGCGATCGACGGTACAACGCATCACCCATTTGGGATTCATAATTGGCAGTGTTGCTTCCGCTGTATGCAATCGATTCCCACACTCCGGGTGGCTGATAGGGCCGAACTGGCTCACCTCCCAGTTGGTCCACCAACAAACCCGAAACCGACAAAGCCAAATCTCTGATCACCTCCGCATCCAGACGATGTCGGGGGCCACGCGCAAGCAATCGATTTTCAGGATCGATCCTTCGCATTTCTTCAGTCACGTGGGTGCGTCGGCGATAGGCCTCGCTGGTCACGATCAGACGATGCAACGCTTTGCGATCCCAACCCGAATCACGGAACCAAACTGCCAACCAATCCAACAACTCTGGGTGGCTCGGCCACTCACCTTGCATTCCAAAGTCCTCGGCGGTTCGCACAAAGCCCACCCCAAAGTGGTGCTGCCATACTCGGTTCACCAACACCCGCGCCGTCAGGGGGTGTTCATCGGAAACCAGCCACTGGGCCAAACCAAGACGATTACGAGGCCATGCCTCCGCCAGCGGCGGCAAGAACGCTGGCACATTTCGCTCAACCCGTTCTCCCGGTTGGTCGTACTCCCCGCGGTTTAAAATGTAAGCCGGACGCATCTCAGACCGCTCGGCCGCCACCAGGGTCGTTGGTGCCGCCTGCTCAATCGAAGCAATCATCGTTTGATCCTCGATGGTTGCATCCCGCAAGGTCCGTCCTTCAGACCATACGTTTTCGCGCCACCATGATCGCACCAGTACTCGGTCTTCGGGTGTGATTTGCTCACGGACAATGGCCGCCGCAACTTCAAGATTCACCCCAACTTCTTGTCGTGAACCAAATCGAGCCGCCACCGCGCTGACGCCGCCAAAGTTGGTCACTTGGATCACAATCTCGTGAGATCCCGGAGAAAGATTCAAAGGTATGACATCTTGATCGATCCGTGCGCCCCGGGCCACCCGGTTGCGATGAACCTCTTCTCCGTCCAGCCACACCACCACCGCATCGTCTGAGCCCACATACAACGACAGCATCTCTGAAACCTGGATATCAACCCGGCAGCGGAGCAACTGGTTTGCACTGGTAGGAAGATCCAATGTGGTGATGGCACCGTCAGTGATTTCTACAGGTGTCCAGTTCAAACTTTTTTGAAAGACATCTTGAGCGGCGAAAGCCGCATCGTCAGTCTCGTAATCAAATGGACCCGCCATTTCCCAGGGGCCTACGTTCAAACCAAGTACTTCGATCTGTGAAGATCGAGCGACACGAAAACGGCCTGGCAAGTGAGCCAGATGCTGAGATTCAAAACGAAAGCGAACTTCGAGTGATCCACCAAGAATGGTGCTTCCAAAGCCAAACTCCGCCGAACGGTCACCGGTCTTTCGGGATGAGTCCAACAAGGCCCAACCGTTGTTTGGACCGAGTTCTCCATCATGCGCTAAAGCAATCCCGTAATCCTCTTGGGACAAAGACGCCGATGCACGGGCGATGGGGACTTCAACCGAAGTGCCTTTGATGTGATGTACACATTCGACTTCGGAAAGAACCACATTGCCATTTGCCGACAAGCCTGGCCCACCCCCCGGAAGATCCAGATCTTTCAGAAGATCAAGCCGAACGCCGGTGATGCCATCCTCTGGGACCTCAAACTCCAACACATACGTGTCGGTGGCCATCCCCTCGCCTTGTGCTCGCAATGCTCCGGTCGCGTCTTGAACAAATCGAGACCCACCCGCGGTGGTGAATGCGGAGGGCGTGGCGTCAATCCAACGTCCACGGAGAACGGTCGCCAAATCGTCTCGCCACTTGGCCTCCTCTGCTTCAAGAGTTGGGTCTTGTCGGTTGAGTTTGACCCGGCGGGCGGCAATGGCCTCACGCAACGCTTCAATACGCGTTTGATCTTGGTCGTCCAACACCCGAATGACGGGAGGGGTGTCGACCACGTTGCCATCCATCGTGGGCTCAGTGGTGTTGTTAAAAAAAGCGAAGAGTTCATAGAACTCACGCTGAGAGATGGGGTCGTACTTGTGATCATGACAAGCAGCGCATCCAGCAGTCAGCCCGAGCCAAACTGTTCCTAAGGTCTCGACCCGGTCCACGGTGTACTTGACCAGGTATTCCTCATCAATAGCACCCCCTTCGCTGGTCGTCACATGCGAACGAACAAAACCTGTGGCGATCTGCTGATCTTGAGATGGCTTGTCCAGGAGATCCCCCGCCAACTGCTCAATGGTGAATTCATCAAAGGGCTGGTTTTGATTGATGGATTCAATGACCCAATCTCGATACTTCCACATCCGGCGTTCATTGTCCAAATGAAGACCGTGCGTATCTGCGTAACGGGCCGCGTCCAGCCACACCCGGCCCAAGTGTTCCCCGTGTGCTGGCGTGGCCAGCGCCGCATCAATGGCTTGTTCCCAGGACATCGATCCCTCAAGGAAAGCTTCAATCTGATTCGGGGTTGGGGGCAACCCCGTGAGATCGAGCAACAATCGACGCAATTGACGCTCTGGTCGAGCCCGAAGGTTCGGAGTCAGCTCGGCGTCCGTCATTTCCTCATGCAGAAATGCATCGATGGGATGATCAAAGTGGGAGGTGGTGGGAATCGGCGAAGCCACCGGAGGCTGCCAAGCCCAGTGCGTGTCGTACGCTGCTCCGGACGCGATCCATCGTCGCAGTACTTCCACCTCGTCCTGGGTTAATCCCTTGTTCAACACGGGGGGCGGCATCAATTCGTCCGGGTCGTCGTGCACGATCCGTCGCAAGAGCTCACTGGTATCCAAATCACCCGGAACCAGCGCTCCAGCTGCAATGGCCTCAGAACGAACATCCAAACGAAGTCCGGCTTTTCGGGCTGCGGCATCGGGACCATGACAAGCAAAACAACGGTCCGACAAAATAGGACGCACATCGCGATTGAAATCAGGTAACTCACCGTCGAATCCAGCCAGAAGCAATACCGCGATCACCATGATTTGAGCCTACTCCGAAAGACCAGTCCCGACGAGTGACTTTCCCAAATCCTGTAAAACCCGAACCGCGGCGTTGTGCCCGGCCGCCCCAATAACGCTTCCAGCGGGGTGACAGCCCGCACTGGCTGAATACACCCCGGGAACCGGCCAAGCATGCGGCACACGTTGATCAAAGGCAATCGTGTTGTCAATGTGATGAATATGACCACCAGAGATCCCGAATCGCTCTTCAATATCTGGAGGCGCAAGCGGAAGAGTGTCAACGATCAAGTCCGGTAGATCCGGTGCAAACCGACTCGCTATGCCAATCAGGTGCTCGGCGTAGCGATCTCGCTCAGCATCCCAATTTGACGAAGCCAACGTGTGCGGCACCCACTGAACGAAGAGCGCGGCAGAGTGGTGTCCATGTCGGTCTTGCAGACTGGGCTCGGCATCGGTGTGGAAGTACCACTCCATGGTGGGAAATTTTGCCAGACGTCCCTCAGCAACTTCATCCCAAGCTTGACGAACTTGCTCTAAAACTGATCCGTCCCGTTCATCTGGAAGCAAATGACTGGTTGTTTGGTGCTGCCCTTGACGTTCTGGAAGACAAGTGAAAGTTGGCAAATCGGAGAGGGCTAAATTCAGTTTGAAGGTTGTGCCTTGGCGATGCAGGCCTTGCAAACGATCCTGAAAAGGTTTGGGGATGGCATC